>JBEBJW010001737.1:0-1524 GCA_040079715.1 Myxococcota bacterium
CTCCCCGACCCTGAGCCAGACGTCGTCTTCGTCCTGGGGGTGGTGGAGCTCGACCCGCGCCCGCTCGAGCCCCTCCGGATGGGCGCCGAGGTGGACCACCACCCGCCCGACCTCGACCTCGACCGGCCACGCGAGCCCGAGCCACGCGTCGGCGGCGTCGCCGAACGTGGGGCGATCGAAGCTGCCGAACGCAAGGACCCGGTCGTTCGCCCCGTCCCGCGCGCCGACCCCGTGGGCGATCGCCAGCCCCTGGGGCGCCAGATCGGTTGGATCGTCCGGGACCCGCTGCCCGTCGGCCCACGCGCGGGCCCAGAACGAGGGCGGCACCACCCGCCCGAGCACGTAGGCGTACCAGGCCCGGACGGTCTGCGGATCGGTGTCGTACTGCCAGTGGCGCGGCTCGAGCTTCTCGCCGTCGGCGATCACCGGGGCGTGGTTCCGCGGCGGCCAGCCCCGCCCGAGGCCGAGGTAGTTGTCGGCGCGGGCCTCGACCTGGTGCCACCACTCGTGGAGCGGGAGCTCGCTCGGCGGCATGCCCTTGTTCAGCCGGATCTCCCGGGCGCCGGTCGGCAACACGCACACCGACAGGGTCGCGCCGCGGAACGTCCGGTGGAGGAACGTCCGCCCGAACGCCGGCATCGGGTACCCGCGCGGGATCGGGGCCCACACGAACACGCTGTCGAACGCGCCGGGGTCGGTGGTCGCCGCGACCTCGAGCGGGATCTGCACCGGGTCGTCGAACCCGGGCTCGTCGCCGGAGGTGAACGAGAACCGGTCGCGGTACGCCCGGAACGTCGGCACGATCGTGACCTGGCCGTTCGTCATCCGGGCGACCTCCGCCGCCATCTCCCGGTGGGCCCGCTCGATCGCCCCGACCCCGTCGGCGAGCGACGCGTTGGTCCCGTCGACGTTCGCCCGCATCAGCTCGACCACCAGCATCCGGATCTCGATCGGCGGCACCGGCCCGTCGTCGACGACCGCGAGCGGGGTCGACACCACGGCGTCTCCCTCGTCCGGCACGACCCGCGGGGCGAAGAACCGGACCGAAGCCCGGAGCTTCGTCGGGATCGTCACCGGGCGCGCGAGCTGGACCGCCGACAGCCAGTCGACCACGCACCGATCGATCGCCGGGGTGTCGGTCGACCCGGTGACCATCACGTCGGTCAGCCGCCCGTCGCGGCCCGCGCCGAACGACAGCTCGAGGCGGACCGACGGGTCCGGGCCCTCGGACGCGAGGAAGCACCCGTCGAGCGCCGGTCCCCAGTCCCCGACCTGGTCGTGGACGATCTTGACCTGGCGCCCCACGTCGGCCCCGTACACCGCGGCCTCGATCCCGACGTCCGCGCCGTGGTGGGTCGGGACCCGCAGGACCGCGATCGACGCGGCGTCGTCCCGGCTCCGGTCGAACCGCATCGCCCGGAGCGCGGCGGTCGCGCAGTCCCGGTACGGGCCGTCGAGCGGGTCCGGGATCCACGCGCCGCCGACCGCGCCGTCCGGGCCGACCCGGACGGTGGCGTCGACGAA
>JBEBJW010001738.1:0-1521 GCA_040079715.1 Myxococcota bacterium
CGTACCCCACGCTCGACGCGCTGGCGGGCGTGTGGTTCGTCACGTCCCAGGTCGACGGGCGCGAGGCGGTCGGGTGGGCCTGCGGCAAGCACCCGGACTCGTTCGAGTTCGTCGAGGGGCACGTGCTGGTCGGGGTCGGCGCCCAGGCGTACGGCGGCGCCGTCGCGAGCAGCGCCGGGGCGGGCGCGACGCTCGTGCTCCACACCACGATGGAGGCGTGCCGCACCTCGAAGGACATCACGGTGAAGTGGGCGGACCCGACCCACCGCGTGATCGAGGTCGCCCGGTGCGTGGGGACCCCGCGGGTCGTCCGCGCGGTCCGGGACCTCGCCGCGAACGTCGCGGTGGTCCGCCAGTGCTGCGATCCGACCGGCAAGGCGCTGAAGTACGTCGGGCTCGACGAGCCGTGCCCGCCGGGCTCGACCGGGGAGAAGCCCACGCCGCTCCGGAGGTAGTTAGGCGGGGTGCGATGTGGACCGACCCCGACGCGTTCGACGCTGACCAGTTCGCCGCGTGGCTCGCCGAGGTGACCGAGGGCCTCGAGGCGCTCGCCCGCGACCGCGACCCGCTCTCGGCCGCCCCGCACGCGCTCCGCGCCCGGTTCCTCGCCGCCGCGGGCCGGGTCGCGAACCCGGACGCCGCCGAGCGCAAGCGGATGACCCGCGACAAGCGGAAGGCCGTCCACCACGAGCGACGCGACGCCGACCGGGCGCTGCTCGACAAGACCCGGATCCGGATCGAGCGGACCCGCCCGATCTTCGAGACCCCCCGTCGCAAGGGCCAGGCGGACGGCGCGGTGGAGCCCGAGGCGCCCCCGCCGCCGATCGGCACCCTGTCCGAGGCGCGCGTGTGCTACGTCTGCCACCAGCCGTACGCCGCGGTCCACTTCTTCTACGACCAGCTGTGCCCCGCCTGCGGCGACCTGAGCTTCGCCAAGCGGTCCCAGACCGCGGACCTGCGCGGCCGGGTGGCCCTCGTCACCGGCGGCCGGGTGAAGATCGGGTACCACACGGTGATCCTGCTGCTCCGCGCCGGGTGCCGGGTGATCGTCACGACCCGGTTCCCGCACGACGCCGCCCGCCGGTACGACGCCGAGCCGGACGCGGACGACTGGCGCGACCGGCTGGTGATCCACGGGATCGATCTCCGCCACACGCCGTCGGTCGAGGCGCTGTGCGCCCGCCTGCTGTCCGAGCTCGACCGGCTCGACGTGATCATCAACAACGCGTGCCAGACGGTCCGCCGGCCGCCCGGGTTCTACGACCACCTGATCGCCGGCGAGCACGGGGACCGCCCGGCCCTGGTCGCGCTCGGGATCGGCCCCGCCGCCGCGTGGACCCAGCTCCCGCTGCTGCCGACCGACCACCAGCGCGGCGACCACCTGTTCCCCGCCGGCCAGCTCGACGCGGATCTGCAGCAGGTCGATCTCCGGACCGTGAACAGCTGGCGGCTGAAGCTGGCGGAGGTCCCGACGATCGAGCTGCTCGAGGTCCACCTGGTGAACGCGGTGGCCCCGTTCGT
>JBEBJW010001739.1:0-1514 GCA_040079715.1 Myxococcota bacterium
GACCCCGCCGACGCCCGCGACGGCCGGATCGCGACCTCGCCGTCGTCGAGCATGTACGACCGGTCGGCGGCGAGCACCAGCTCGAACAGCGAGCCCGCGAAGCAGCTCCCGGGGTCGACGATCGCGAACATCGACCGCGCGGTGTTGTCGACCCGGCGGAGGATCCGCGCTTGGAGCAGCCGGATCTCCCGGGCCAGCCAGTCGTCCTGCCGATCGAGGATCGCGGCGTCGTGCGCGAGGACCGCGTCGGCGTCGCCGCGGGTCCGGAGCAACACCAGCCCGACCGTGTCGTGGTTGAACCGGAGCTGGAACAGCGCGTCCTCGAGCTCCCGGAACGCCCGCATCGACCAGGTGGCGGCGCCCTGGGCCCGGAGCGCGTCGCCGGTGGGGGCGGGCTCCTCGGGGCCGCGGATCGTCAGGTGAGCGACCCGCTCGGTGTCGTCGATCCGGAGCTCGACGTACCCGTACGTCCGGGTGCGGCCGTCGTCGGACAGCGCGCTCTCGACCGGCGGCAGCGCGATCCCGCGCTCCGACCGCGGGGACTTCGCGGCGAGCTCCTTCGCCCGGGCGGTGACCTCGTCCTCCCACTTCGACCGCGGGAAGCTCCGGTCGACGAGGCCGTACTTGACGGCGTCCCGCGCCCGGAACCCCTCGGCCTTGGTGCAGAACAGGTCCGCGAGGTCCCGCCGGACCCGCCGCTTGTCGACCAGCCGGGTGAGCCCGCCGGTGCCGGGCAGCACGCCGAGCAGCGGGACCTCGGGCAGCGACACCGCCGAGCTGCCGTCGTCGATCAGCCAGATCTCGTCGCACGCGAGCGCGAGCTCGTACCCGCCGCCGGCCGCGGTCCCGGACAGCGCGGCGACCGACTTCAGCCCGGACTCGGCCGACGCGTCCTCGAGCCCGCACCGCGTCTCGTTGGTGTACCGGCAGAAGTTGACCTTGAACCCGTGGGTGCTCGTGGCCAGCATCTGGATGTTCGCCCCGGCGCAGAACACCTTCGGCTGGGCCGACCGGAACAGCACCACCCGGACCTCGGGGTGCTCGAACCGCAGCCGCTCGATCGCGTCGTTCAGCTCGATGTCGACCCCGAGATCGTAGCTGTTCTGCTTGAGCAGGTAGTCGTCCGGACGGAGCCCGTTCTCCTCCTTCACGTCGAGCACGAGGTTCGCGACGGTCCCGTCGATCTCGAGCTTCCAGTGCCGATAGGTCGACGGGTGCGCGTGGAACGACGCGATGCGCTGGGGACGGGTGTCGCTCGCCATGGCCGATCTCCGGGAAGGCGGTACCTTTAGCCCGCGGGCGCCTCGCTCGCACCCGGGGAGGACCGATGCCGGTTCGGGATCCGTGGCTCGTCGGGGCCGCGCTCGTGGGGGTTCTGGCCGCGCTCCAGCTGGTGCTCGCCCGGTGGCGGGACCTCGGTCCGACCACGATCGCCGCCGCCGGGATCCTCGCGGCGCTGTCCCTGCCGCTGCCGCGGGCCGCGACGAGCGCGATCGTCGGCCACAGCGCGGCCC
>JBEBJW010001740.1:0-1512 GCA_040079715.1 Myxococcota bacterium
ATCTACACGAACCACCCGAAGCGCGGCGGGGCTCGGGGGCGGCGAGCAGATCGATCTCGGCCGTCCGGGACGGGACCGCGCGGACCGGCGCCCCGAGGGCCAGGAGCTGGGCGAGCGCGTCGCGGAACGATGCGACCCCGCCGCGCTTCGGGTGGTTCGTGTAGATCGACCGGTGCGGCCGGCGCTTGAGGATCGACACGGTGAACCCGGACAGCGCCCGCTTCGGCCCGACCTCGACGAACACCCGCCCGCCGTCCTCGTACATCCGCTCCATCTGCGCCATCCACTCGACCGGGGCCGAGATCTGCTGGGCGAGGAGATCGATGATCGCGGAGGTGTCGGGCGGATAGTACGCGCCGGTCACGTTGGTGGTGATCGGGCGGACCGGGGGCCGCAGGCCGAGGCGGGCGAGCACGCCGCGGAGCGGGTCCGACGCCGGCGCGACGATCGCCGAGTGGAACGCGTGGCTGACCGGCAGGGGGTACACGGTGACCCCCTTCGCCTTGAACCGCTCGCACGCCTCGTCCACCGCGTCGGACGCGCCGGCGATCACCGTCTGGGTCGGGCAGTTCTTGTTCGCGGCGATCACGTACCCGTCGACGTCCGCGAGGACTTCGTCCACCACCTTGGTCGACGACGCGATCCCGGCCATCTTGCCGGGGTCGTCGATCCGGATCGACGCCATCTCGCGCCCGCGGGCGCTGACCGCGAGCAGCGACTGCTCGAACGTCATCACCCCGGCCGCGACCGCCGCCCCGTACTCGCCGAGGGAGTGGCCGGCGACCATGTCCGGCACGATCCCGTACCCGACGAGCAGCCGGAGGATCGCCACGTCGATCGTCAGGGTGGCGGGCTGGCTGTACTCGGTCTGGCGGAGGATGTCCTCCTTCGCGGCGGCGTCTTCGCCGTCACGCAGCCGGATGAAGTCGGAGATCGGCTTGCCCAGCGGCCCGGTCAGCACCCGGTCCGCCTCGTCGAACGTGTCGCGGACCACCGGGTACGCCTCGGCGAGATCGAGCCCCATGTCGAGGTACTGCGATCCCTGGCCGGTGAACACGAACACCAGTTTGCGGTCGAACGGCACGTCCTCGTACGCGATCCCGCGGGCCCGGAGCAGGTCCGGGTTCGTCTTCTTCTTGATCCCGGCGATCGCGCGCCCGAGCTGGTCGGTGTACTCGGCGGCGTCGGCGGCCGCGGCGGCGATCCGGAGGGGGGCGCTCGCGTGGAACGGCGCGATCCGGCCGGCGGCGAGCGCCTCGAGGTTCGCGAGCAGCTCGTCCTCGTTCCGCCCGCTGGTCGCCCACACGCCCTCGGGCAGCGTCGGGGCCTCCGGCATCGGCGGCGCGGAGACCTCGATCCGGGTCACAGCGCGCGGGGCGGCGGGGGCCGGGAGCGGCGCCGCGCGGACCGGCAGGGGCTGCGGCTCGGGCGGCAGCGGGTGGGTCGACGACGGCAGCGGCTGACCGGCGAAGCTCTCGAGCACGATGTGGAAGTTCGTCCCGCCGAACCCGA
>JBEBJW010001741.1:0-1510 GCA_040079715.1 Myxococcota bacterium
GCCCAGGGCGGGTGGGACGTGACCTACGTGTTCGACCCGAAGCTCGGGGTCCCGGGGATCGAGGGCCCCGAGTTCCTCGCGGATCCGACCAACGCGGACGACGTGGACTACGTCGCCACGTTCGGAGACCTGCGGGTCACGCTGAACGACCTGCGGCGGCCATCGGCGACCCGGTTCTTTCAGGAGCAGGTCGCGCGCACGGCGATCGTCAACGGGATCTGGGTCGGATCGATCGCGCACGATCCGTGTCGGGTCCGGATGCTGACCGGCACCACCCTCCAGACCAACGCCGACGTGGTGACCATCTCGGGCAAGGTGTACGGCGAGTCGCTGCCGCTCGGGTCGGTCGACATGTCCGGGGTCGGGTTCACCGGGGCGCTCGCCGCCACCGCCGGATCGATCGGCGGGTCGAGCCAGATCAAGACCCTGCTCGATCCGAACGTCGCGTTCACCGGACCGGGCAACGGGCTGCAGTACCCGCTGTACGTCCCGTCCGCGGCCGACGAGGACCGGGTGCGGCGGCAGCTGTCCGCCCGCCACACCGCGCTGTCCGGCCGGCTGCCCCAGGGCGGGGCGATCGAGCCCCGGTGGCTCGACTTCCTCGAGTCGATGGACCGGTCGAAGCGGCTGGTCGACCAGGCGTCGGGGATCGTCGGGCAGCTCGAGCTCGGCTCGCAGCCGTCGTTCCGGCTGATGCTCGATCTGGCGACCGATCTCTTGAGCGAGAGCGTGTGCGCGTCGGTGCTGGTCGACACCCGGATGCAGTGGGACACCCACGTCAACAACTCCGAGCAGAACGAGCACTTCGAGACGATGTTCAGCGGGCTGAACGATCTGGCCCAGATGCTCGACGACAAGGGACTGGCGGACTCGACCAGCGTGGTGGTGATGTCCGAGATGACCCGCACGCCGAAGCACAACCCGGATCGCGGCAAGGACCACTGGCAGCACACGAGCGCGATGTTGTTCGGCGCCAACGTCCGGCCGGGCTTGTACGGCGCGACGGACGATCTGCTCGAGTCGATCCCGATGGATCTCGCGACGGGCGAGCCGTCGGCGTCCGCCGGCGACCTGTGCAAGTACGAGAGCTTCGTCGCCGGGATCCTGGCGATGCTCGACGTGGACCCCGCCGAGTGGTTCCCGGACGCGGTCCCGTTCCTCGGCGCGAAGGCGTGACTGCGGGTCCGCTGACCCTGACCGCGCTGGCGGTGGCGCTGGCGGCGTGTCACGGCGAGCCGTCGACCGAGACGGATTCGGCGTGCGATCCCGGGTGGGTCACGTGGGAGAACTTCGCCGAGCCGCAGATCGTCACCTGGTGCACCCCGTGCCACAGCGAGAACCTCACCGGAGACCTGCGGAACGGCGCGCCCGTGTCGGTCGACCTCGACACCCTCGACGACGCCCGCCAGCACGCGGCCCGGATCGCGGCCCGGGTCGACGACGGCACGATGCCGCCGGCGGGCGGGCTGACCGACGAAGAGCGCCGGTTGCTCGCCGACTGGGCGAACTG
>JBEBJW010001742.1:0-1509 GCA_040079715.1 Myxococcota bacterium
GCGGGCCCGCGCCGGAGCCCGCAGCGCCGGTCCCGGTCGGCCCCGGTGAGCCCGGCACGCTGTTCCGCCCGGCCGGCACCGAGCCGCTGCCGAAGGTGAACTGGGTCGACACCCCCGGGTGGTTCCGGAAGGCCGGCGGGCTGTACTGCCCCGCCCCGCGGACCGCCGGGTCGTCGCTGCTGCTGTTCACCGAGAACGCGAAGTGGGCGCTGTCGAACCGGATCAAGCACTTCCGCGAGCTGCCCACCCTGCTCGACCAGGCGAAGCAGCTCGGCACCAACGTGATCTACCTGGTGGACTACTACGAGGGCCGGTCCGACCTCGCGCCCGAGGAGTACTGCTGGAACAAGGGCGAGTACGAGGCCCGGGCGGATCTCGGCGGCGCGGAGGGCCTGAAGGAGGGGATCCGGCTGGTCCACGCGCAGGGCGGCAAGGTGCTGCTGTACCTCGAGCCGTTCGTGTTCCAGAAGAGCGCCCCGATCGCCCAGAAGCACGGCCAGGACTGGTCGATCCGGACCAAGGACGGGTACCCGGACGACCCGTACCCCGACGCGTGGAAGCTGTGCCCGGCGAACAAGGAGTTCGTGAAGTACCTCGTCGGCGTCGCCGGCAAGCTGGTCGGCGAGTACGGCGCCGACGGCCTCCACCTCGACAGCTACGGGTACCAGCGCGACTGGAAGTGCGTCGAGGCGTCGCACGGGCACGGCGCGACCCCGGACCCGGAGGTGTTCAACGGCGGGGCCAAGGCGCTGGTCGAGGCGCTGTACACCGAGATCAAGCGCCACGACCCGAGTGCCGTGCTGATGTGCGAGGGCCCGCGGGTCGCCGGGCTGTTCCGGTGGGTCAGCGCGTCGCAGGACTGGGGGATCAACGCCCTGTCCGACCGGTGGATCTGGAAGGCGCCGGGCCACGTGCCGGTGTTCACCAGCGGGTGGAGCCTCGACGACCTGAACCAGATCGTCGCGCTCGGGCACCGGCTGACGCTCGGGGCGAACTACTGGTTCGAGGCCCCGCCCGCGCCGACGCTCACCGGGTGGTTCGCCGACCACCTGCCGGACCCACTGCCGGACAAGAAGGACGAGCGGTTCCGCCGGTTCTTCGGGGAGGACTGCTTCCGGGTGATCCACCAGTTCCGGAACGCGGGGCTGCTGCTCGGCGCGCCGATGCCGAACGTCGACCACGCGGCGCCCCGCCGGTGGGACCGGGGGGACGCGTTCGGCAGCTTCCAAGGGTTGACCGGGATCATCGACGAGGGCAAGCAGCTCGGGGTCCGGATCGACGCCGCGCTTGCGGGCAAGACGCTCCCGGCGCCGACCGCGTACGTCAAGACGCTGGTCCAGGCGCGCGAGGCGTTCGCGCCGGCGGTCGACGGGGCGTCGATCACCCCGCTGCCGCCGCCGTCGGCGACCTCTGGGGCGTACCGGTTCGACGGGCCGGCCGGGGTGTCGTTCTCGGCGGTGAACGTGGACGAGTCCGGGGTCGACGTGGGCCTGCCCGGCGCGAAGGGGA
>JBEBJW010001743.1:0-1503 GCA_040079715.1 Myxococcota bacterium
GGTTCTCGACCCACCCGACGTCCCCCCAGTCCGCGGACGCGCTCGCGACCGCGACGTCGAGGTCTCCGTCTCCATCGAGGTCCCCGGCGTCCGCGTACCCATGGTCGCGGTCGGTCGACACCGGCTGCGAGTCCTCGAAGGTCCCGTCGCCTCGGTTCGGGGTCCAGTATTGGGCGTCGAACGCGTCGAGGTCTCCGTCTCCGTCGAGGTCTGCGAGCGCGGCCGTCTCGGTCGAGGCCCCGACCCAGTGGGGCGGCGACAGCGCGAACCCGGGACCGGCCGAGAACCACCACAGACCGGTCGACGCCGCGACGAGTAGGTCCGGGACCGCATCGCCGTCGATGTCACCGGTCGTGAGGTCGTAGATGTCACCCTCCACCGACCACAACAAGACGAAGGTCTCGAACCCGCCTTCCGGTCGCTGCCGGTACCCCAACAGCAGGCTCGTGGTGCTGAAGTAGCTGCCCGCGTAGTTCTTGATCAGATCGACCCATCCGTCCTGGTCGACGTCGAGGCTGGTGAGGCCGGCGGTGAACTCGCCGGCGCTGACCTGCTCGAACTCGAACGAGCCTGCGCCGTCGCCGGTGGCCAGGTGCACCTCCCCGTAGAACTCCGCCACGGCCACGTCGTCGTCGCCGTCGTGATCGATGTCGGTGGTGTGCAGATCGAACTGGTTGACCCACAGCGCGATGGACCGTGCGTCCCCCCACGGCTCGAGCGCGCATGCCGGATCGGCGCAGTCCAACGCGCCGTCGGCGTCGTCGTCGATCCCGTTGTCGCAGATCTCGTGTTCGCTCGGTGCTGCGCCTGCGACGGCGGCCAACCATCCGATCATTCGACCTCCCGCTGGGAGATGTCGCGCGACCCTCGATCGTCACGCGGCTCCCTCAGCGCAGTCCGCGACGCGGACGGACCGCTCCGCGGTGCGGCGAGGCCAACGTTCCCGGCAGGGCGACGGCTGCGCCAGGCGGACTGCAGCGTGGTGAACGCTCGCGGAAGGGGCGGTCCGGTCACCGCGCGTGCAGGACCACCCGCGCCCGCCACGGCCCGACCAGCGCGTCGTCCTGGACGCAGCAGTGCAGCCGCGGGTGGGCCTTGAACCGCGTCCACACCTCGAGGACCCCGTCCACCTGGTCGGCGAACACCCGCCCGAGGACCACCCCGTCGCGCGGTCGGGTCGAGATCTTCACGAACGCGATCCCGGGCTCGGTCGCGAGATCGTCGAGGATCGACCCCAGGAGCTCCGCGTCCGCCCCGAACAGGCACGCCTTGTGTCCGCGGTGGATCCGGTCCTTGGCCGGACCGTCCCGGGCGAGGAACCGCCCGTCCGACAGGGGATGGAACCGCTCGCGCCACCCGGTCACGGGATCGCCCCCCGGTCCACGGCGCGGTCGGCCGTCGGACACCCGCACGCCGCGCCGTCCTGGGCGAAGTACAGCCCCTCCGGCAGCGTCACCGCCTCCGGCGCGTCGACCCACCGCTGCCACGGGTCCGCCACCGCGA
>JBEBJW010001744.1:0-1497 GCA_040079715.1 Myxococcota bacterium
CAGCGGGATCGCGATCGAGCTCGCGGCGGCCAAGCTGCTGGCCGACGCCCTCGCGGCTGGGCGCGGACCGTGGGGGTACAACGTCGACTGGCCGCGGTCGTACGGGGCGCTGCTGGCCGGGAGCGACCTGTTCCGCCGGTTCTCGGCGACGCTCGACGCGGACACGGTGCGGCGGCTGATCCGGCGCGGGATCCTGTCGGCGCCGATGATGGCGGACGCGCTCGACCAGCGGCCGATCCGCCCGCCGATCCGCGCGGTGGCCCGCGCCGCGGTCGGGTTGGCCCGGGAGCCCGCCCTCGCGCGGTCCCTCGGCCCGGTGCTGGCCCGGATGCGGGCGCTCGAGCCGCTGTACGCGCGGTACCCGGACGACGAGGCGCGGCTCCCGGCGTGGCTCGATCGGCTCGCGTCGTGGTCCGGCGTGCCGGCGTGGCGGGGGACGCGAACTCCGGCTACCGTGTCTGGTTCGTGAGGGGCCGGGCTCGTGGGGCGGCCCCTGGCCCCCTGATCGGAGCGTCCGCCCGTGGAATCCTCGTCTCCGCCGCGGCCGCCGCCGCTGTCGATGCTCCGGACGCTGTCGCTCGCCGACGCGTTCACCCTCGCGAACGCGTCGGCCGGGACCCTCGCGATGTTCGTGTGCCTGCAGTCGCTGGACGACGGCCCGGTGTCGCTGTGGGTCGCGTTCGCGCTGCTGCCGATCGCGTTCGTGTGCGACGCGCTCGACGGCCGGATCGCGCGCTGGCGCCACCGCGGCTCGGCCCTCGGGGGGGACCTCGACTCGCTCGCCGACGTGATCTCGTTCGGGGTCGCGCCGGCGGTCCTCGCGTTCACCCTCGGGCTGCGCGGCGGGTGGGACGTGGTGATCCTCGCGTACTTCGTCGTGTGCGGGGTCGCGCGGCTCGCCCGGTACAACGTCACCGCCGCCGCGCTGTCCGGCGACGACGGCAAGGTCCGGTACTTCGAGGGCACGCCGATCCCGACGTCGCTCGTGCTCGTCGGGCTGCTCGCGATCGCGTACGGCACCGGGGCCACCGGGCCCGCGCTGTGGCTCGGCGAGCTCCGGCTCGGCCCGCTCGGTCTCCACCCGTTGGCCCTGCTGTTCGCCGCGAGCGGGTCCGCGATGGTCAGCGCGCGGCTGCGGATCCCGAAGCCATGATCGCGCTGCTCGCCGCCGCCTGCACCGCCGGCTCGACCGGGGCGACCGACGCCCCGCCGGTCGACACCACCACCTCCCCGACGACGCCGACCGGGGCCACCGGCGAGACCGGCGAGACCGGGGCCACCGGGTGCGACTGCGACGACGGGCTCGACTGCACCGACGACACCTGCGACGCCGACGGCGCCTGCCTCCACGCCGTGGTGACCGACTGCGCGTGGCCCGCAGCGAACGTGACGTTCCTGACCGCGATCGACGGCGACTTCCAGCGCGGCCAGTCCGGCGCGACGTTCGACCCGGCCACCGGCGGGCTGTGGATCGTCGGGGGCGGGTTCGGCCGGTCG
>JBEBJW010001745.1:0-1482 GCA_040079715.1 Myxococcota bacterium
GCGTTCGCGGCGGCGATGGCGACGGAGGCCGCCGCGCGCGGGGTCGAGGTCGCGCTCCAGGCCGGGACGGCGTTCCTGCTGACCCACGAGGCGGCCGAGTCCGGCCAGGTCACCGCGACGTACCAGGCCGTGGCGCTCGGCTCCACCGGGACCGTGCTGGTGGGCTCGACGGTCAACCTGCCGCTCCGCTGCGTGCCGAGCCCGTTCACCGACGAGGCGCGGTCCCTCGAGGCGCGGTGGGACCGCGAGGGCGTGCCCCGGGCCGAGCGCCGGATGCGGCTCGAGCACCACAACCTCGGGCGGACGCGGATCGCAGCGAAGGGGATCGAGCGGAGCCCCGACGTCACCGATCGGACCGTCGGGGACGGCCGTCGGTACCGGGCGGTCGACGTGGGGCGGCAGCGGTCCGAGGGCGCGTTCACCGTCGGGCAGGGCGCCGCGGTCACCCCCGGGCTGTCGCGGGTGGCGGAGATCGCCGCCGCGATGACCGACGCCGGGCGCGATCGCCTGTCGCCGCCGGACCGCCCCGCGCGGCCGCGGTGGACCTCGCCCGTGTCGCGGGTCGGGGGCGCGCCGATCCCGATCGATGGCGCGCCCGCCCGCGGCGTCCGGTCGCGCTCCGACGGCGGCGACATCGCGGTGATCGGCCTCGGGTGCGTGCTGCCCGGCGCGCTCGACGTCCCGTCGTTCTTCGACAACCTGATCCGGGGGGTCGACGCGGTCGGCCCGATCCCCGACGCGCGGTGGCGGTCGCACCGGTACTTCGACCCGAGCACGCTCCCGGGCGGCGGGGCCGGCGGCCCGGCGAAGTCGTACAGCCGCCACGCCGGCGTGGTCCGCGGGTTCCGGTTCGATCCACTGCCGTTCCGGATCCCGCCGAAGATCGTCCCGACGATGGACCCGTCGCAGCGCCTCGCGCTCGCCGCCGCGGCCGAGGCGGTCCGGTCCGCCGGGCTCGACCGCGCCACGTTCGACCGGACCCGGGCGGCGGTGGTGCTCGGCAACGCGATGGGCGGCGAGTTCGCGAAGAGCGCCGCGCTCCGCGTCCGGTTCCGCGACGTGCTCGACGCGGTGTCGGACGACGCTCTCCTCGGCGGGTGGTCGGTCGATGATCTGCGCCAGCTCGAGGCCCGGGTCGAGGAGCGCCTGTCGCGCACCCTGCCGCCGCTCGACGTGGACAGCGTGGCCGGGTTGCTGTCGAACGTGGTCGCCGGGCGCGTCGCCGCCTGGCTCGACTGGATGGGCGGGAACCTGACCGTCGACGCCGCGTGCGCCGCCTCGCTCGCCGCGGTGTCGGTCGCGGTCGACTGGCTGCGGGTCGGCCGGTGCGACATCGTGCTCGCCGGCGGGGTCGACACCGACCTCACCCCCGAGACGTTCGTCGGGTTCTGCCGGACCCACGCCCTGTCGCCGACGGGCTCGTCGCCGTTCTCGTCCCACGCGGACGGGTTCGTGATGGGCGAAGGCGCGGCGGTGTTGGCG
>JBEBJW010001746.1:0-1478 GCA_040079715.1 Myxococcota bacterium
CCCCCACGTCGGGGTGCTCGCCCACCCGATCCGCCTCGACGGGGAGGATCGTGTGGTCGCCGGGATCCACGCGGTGTGCGCCCACCCGGACGCGCGCGGGCGGGGGCACGTCCGGCGGCTGCTCGAGCTGGCCGTCGGGTGGATCGACGAGCGATTCGACGCCGCGAAGCTCCACACCGACTACCCGGACCTGTACGCGAAGGTCGGGTTCCGGGTGGCGCCGACGTTCCGGTTCCACACCGCGGCGCGCGGCGGCGGTGGACCGGCGGTCCGGCTGGCTCCGGACCGAGACCACGCGCGGATCACCGCCGCGCTCGCCGCCCGGGTCCCGGCGTCGGACCGGTTCGCGACGCGGGATCCGGGCTGGCTGACGTGGATCGACGCGGCGCTGGCGCGGTCGCTCGACCGGTGGTTCGTCGGGGTGCCCGGGGCGCCGTGGATCGCGGCGATCGAGGTCGCGGACCGGGTGTTGACCGTCCACGACGTGATCGGGCCGGAGCTCCCGCCCCTCGACGCGGTCCTCCACGCAGTGGCCGAGCCGTTCGACCGGGTGGAGTGGTCGTTCGCGCCGGACCGGTTCGACCCGGACGCCCGGCCGGTCGAGGTCCCGGCGTCCGACGGCGTGCTCCAGGTCCGCGGCCGGTGGAGCCCGCGCGCACCGATCGGCGTGTCGCCCCTGTGGGAGCACTGAACCTCGGTTTAAGGAACTCGAAGGGTCCGCGGGGCGGCCGCCGGGTGAGACTCCCCGCGGGAGGCGCTGATGCCGATGCTCCACGTCCGAGGGACCCTCGCGTTCACGAACCGCAAGCGCCAGGACGCAGGGCTCGCCGCGTTCGACGCCCGCCGGTTCACCGAGTTCGCCGACCGCGCCGACTTCACCGCCGGCAAGACCGACCTGTCGATCGACGACCGCAAGGACGTGGAGCTCGACTGCCTGAACGGGTTCCACGACGCGTACGTCGCCCTCGCGACCGAGGCGATCGGCGGGTTCGTCGACCTGATCGAGACAACCCGGACCCGACGCGCGTACGCCGGCGGCCGCCTGGTGTTCGTGCGCCCGCCGTCGAGCCCGATCGGCGCCGCGCAGCTCGACTGGCGCGATCCGGCGGCCCCGCAGGCCATGCCCACCCCCCGCGCGATCCAGACGATCGCGGTGTCGCCGGACCGCCGCCTGGTCGCGGTGTCCGGCGGTCCGCAGGGCGGGGTCGGCGGGGACGGGTCGATCCCGAAGTACCTGAAGTCGTCGCTGAAGTACGTCGACGAGCGCGACTGGGCGATCGTCGGGTTCGACGCCGAGACCGGGGCCGAGGCGATCCGGTGGTTCGGTCCGCGGTGGGTCAGCGGCGCGCTCGGGTTCTCCCCCGACGGGACGCAGCTCGTCGCGGGCTCGGCCGACGGGCACCTGTACGGGTGGGACCCGCGCACCGGGCGGCGGCTGTTCAAGAAGAACGCCCACCCGAAGGGGGTGATCGCCCTCG
>JBEBJW010001747.1:0-1477 GCA_040079715.1 Myxococcota bacterium
CCCCCCCCCCCCCCCCCCCCCCCCCCGATTTTCACGCCGAATCGGCCATCCTCGATCTGCCGGGCTGTCTCGTGGGCTCGTATTTTTGTATAAGAGACCTTCCGAGAACTGGAAGCGGCCGCTGTACGGCTGGCGATCGACGGGCTACCCCCTCGGGAGCCCGCTCCCGCTCGGGCCGCTCCACGTCCTGTTCGCCCGGGCGTGGGATCGGTGCGTCGCAGACCCGCCGAAGTTCGAGGAGGTCCGCCGATGACGACCGAGTCCGCCCCGCTCGATCCGGCTTCGGTCCAAGCGCCGCCACCGGAGGTGTCGTACGCCGACGAGCTCACGTTCCTCGCCGCCGCCGACCCCGGGCCGCGGCCGCCCGGGTGGGTCCTGACCCCGAAGATGGCGGTGGTGTTCGTGTGCGGGTCCCGCGGGGAGACGCTCACCGCGACGAAGCCGCCGAAGGGCGTGCCGAAGCAGCGGACGATCCCCGAGAAGTTCGTCGGGGACCGCGCCCTGGTCGAGCGGTGCGTGGTGACCCTCGCCGGCGAGCGCGGCCTGCTGCTGGTCGGTGAGCCGGGGACCGCGAAGTCGATGCTGTCGGAGCTGCTGGCGGCCGCGGTGTGCGGCACGAGCCGGCTGACGGTCCAGGGGACGGCCGGGACCACCGAGGAGCAGCTCCGGTACGGGTGGAACTACGCGCTGCTGCTGGCGCACGGGCCGCGGCGGGACGCGCTCGTGCCGTCGCCGGTGCTCGCTGCGATGGAGGGGGGCCGGATCGCGCGGGTCGAGGAGGTCACCCGGTGCCTGCCGGAGGTCCAGGACGCGCTGGTCTCGATCCTGTCGGATCGCCGGCTCGCGATCCCCGAGCTCGGCGCGGACGGGATGGCGTTCGCCGCCCGCGGATTCAACGTGATCGCCACCGCGAACCTCCGGGATCGCGGGGTGTCCGAGATGAGCGCCGCGCTGAAGCGCCGGTTCAACTTCGAGACGGTGCCGCCGATCCCGGACCTCGACCGGGAGGTGGCCCTGGTCGAGCGCCAGGCGACCGCCGCGGTCCAGCGGGTCGGGGTGCCGCTCGCGGTCGACCGGAAGGTGCTCGAGGCGCTGGTGACCGCGTTCCGGGACCTCCGCGCCGGGCGGTCGAGCGAGGGGTGGGCGGTCGACAAGCCGTCGACCGTGATGAGCACCGCCGAGGCGGTCGGGGTGGCGACGTCGATCGGCCTGCAGCGCGGGTACTTCGACGGCGCCCCGGACGACGCGTGGCGGCTCGTCCCCGGGTACCTGCTCGGGGTGGTGCTGAAGGACGACCCGAAGGACCGCGGCAGGCTGCTCGCGTACTGGGACGGGGCGGTCAAGCGGCGGGCGGAGCGCGATCCGCTGTGGAAGCAGCTCCATGGGCTGCGCGGGGTGCTGGAGGACTGCGCGGCCGGATCGGCGGTCGGAACGGCGCGAGCAGCGGCTCGACGAACGCCGTCGCCCCGCGCTGGAC
>JBEBJW010001748.1:0-1474 GCA_040079715.1 Myxococcota bacterium
CAGGCAGCAGGCAGCGTTTGGCCTATCCAATCGCAGCCGCCTGCCGCTGGCGCGCATTGCCATCGCCGCGATCGCACTGGTGCTGGTCCTCGCCGGCGACCCGCGCGCGGAGGCGGTGCTGGCGAGCGGCGCGGCGGCGGAGCGGTTCCGGCGGATGGTCGAGGCGTCGTTCGAGGGGGTGTGGGTGCTCGACGCCGCGTCGCGGACCACGTTCACCAACCAGCGGATGGCGGAGATCCTCGGCGAAGATCCTGGGTCGCTGCTCGGTCGGTCGGTGTACGAGTTCATGGACGAGCCGACCCGCGCGGTGGTCGAGGCCAAGCTCGCCCGGCGCCGGCAGGGGATCGCCGAGCAGTACGAGGTCCGGTTCCGACGGGCGGACGGGTCGGCGGTGTGGACCACGGTGTCGGCGTCGCCCCTGCTCGGCAGCGACGGCAGCTTCCGCGGGACGATGGGGATGGTGGCCGACATCTCCGACCGGCGGGTGGCCGAGGACGATCTGCGGCGGAGCGAGGAGCGGTTCCGGTCGCTGGTCGAGCACGGGGTGGACGTGATCACCCTCCACGAGGCCGACGGGACGGTCCGGTGGGTCGCGCCGTCGGCCCGCCGGGTGCTCGGGTGGAACGACGCGCTGGTCGGCGGGAGCCTCGTCGACCGGGTCCACCCCGACGACACCGAGCGGTGGGCCGCCGCGTTCGACGAGGCCCTCGCGTACCCCGGCCGTCCGAGCCAGGGTCGGTTCCGGGTCCGCCACGGCTCGGGCGCGTGGCGGGTGATGGACGCGACCTGCGTGAACCGCCTGTCTGACCCGTCGGTCGCGGCGGTGGTGGTGGTCCAGCACGACGTGACCGACCGGCTCGAGATGGAGGCCCGGCTCGCGGTGGCCGACCGCCTCGCGTCGATCGGGACCCTCGCCGCCGGGGTCGCGCACGAGATCAACAACCCGCTGAGCTACGTGATCGCGAACCTCGACCTCGCGCGGGACGCGATCCGCGACCCCACCCGGACCAGCGAGCTGCCGGAGCTGCTCCACGACGCGATCGACGGCGCCGACCGGGTCCGCCGGGTGGTCGGCCAGCTCCGGACGCTGTCGCGGGTCGATCGGAGCGACGAGGGCGGGGCGGCCGACCTGAACGCGGTGCTCGACACCACCCTGAAGATCGCCGACCACGAGATCCGCACCCGCGCCAGGATCGTCCGCCAGTTCGGCGAGCTGGTGCCGGTCCGGGGCGACCCCGCCCGCCTCGGCCAGGTGTTCCTGAACCTGCTGACGAACGCCGCCCACGCGATCCCGGCCGGAGACCCCGATCGACACGAGATCCGGGTCTGCACCCGACGCGAGGCGGACCGGGTGATCGCCGAGATCACCGACACCGGCGGCGGGATGTCGCGCGACGTGCGGGCGCGGATCTTCGACCCGTTCTTCACCACCAAGCCGGTCGGGGTGGGGGTCGGGCTGTCTCTTATACACATC
>JBEBJW010001749.1:0-1469 GCA_040079715.1 Myxococcota bacterium
CCCGGATCCACACGAGGTCGAGGGTCGCGCTGTCGCCCCGGACCGAGCCCGCGTCCCCCGCCGCGACGTCCACCGCGACCTGCGCCAGCCACAGGTCGAGCCGGATCGCGTCGATCTCGGTCGGCGGCCGACGGCGGAGCTGGAGGTCGTATCCGATCCGCGCCACCTCGATCGCGTTCTGCGTCGCCTGGTGGGTGTCCTGCGCGGTCACCCCCGCGTCGAGCAGCGCCAGGACCCGGTCGAGCTCGTCGGTGAGGCGAGGGGGCGTCGAACCCGCGGTGAACGCCGCCCAGGCCGTGTCCACCTGGACCAGGGCGGCGGACGCTGCGGTCCAGTCGCCGGCCGCCGCGGCGTCGTACACCCCGGCGGTCGCGGTCGCCAGCGCGACCAGCTCGGGCTCGACCGGACCCGCCAGCGCGTCGGCCGGGATCGCGAGCGCCTGCGCCTCGAGGTTGTCGTCGGCGAGCGCGCCGGTCGAGAACTCGCCGTGGCCGGGCGCGAACACCTTCTGTTCGCGGGTGCCGTCCATGTGCAGCTCCGATCCGATCATCGCGCCGGCGATCGGGCCGTCCGGGCCGTCGACCTGCGCGCCGACCTCCACGACCGTGACCTCTTCCCACGCGATGGGGGCCACGTTCTCGGCGAGGAACACGTCGCCGACCTGCGGCTCGGCCGGCATGATCATCGTCTGGGGCGCGCCGTCCCGACCGACCCGCCAGGTGCCTTCGTTCGTGTAGACGACGCCGTCGGCGTCGTAGTCCGACACGTCCTCGCCGAGGTACCACACCGCGCCGAGATCGTCCTGGACGTAGAAGTCGAACGCGATCTCCTCGATCCGCCCGTTCGAGAACGCCATGTACTGCGACGTGAGCGCCTCCACCCGATACCCGTCCCACTCGAGGGTCGTGGTGTACGGCAGCAGGGTGGTCTCGGTGCGGAACGGCTCGCCGCCCACCACCCCGGTGAACACCACCGACGCCAGCTCGGAGACCGGGAACAACGGGTTCGTCACCACGGTGGGGTTCGAGAACACCGGTTCGTACAGGTCGACCCGCACGCCAATCGTGGCGCACGCCGTGCCCGCGTCGGTCGGACAGGTCGTGCCGTCGTCGTCGTCGCCTTCACCGCTGTCGGTGTCGCTGTCACTGTCGTCGCTGCCCTGCCCTCCGTCGCCCCCCGTGCAGCCGGGGATCGCCACTGCCAGCCACAGGGGGGCCACCGCGGCGCTCGTCGAGATCACACGCATCCACTCGAGTCGACTGTGCATTCGCTCGTCCTCCAGGTTTGTTCTTCTTGTGCTGCCACCCGGGGTGCCATCGGCGGGAACCCGGGTCCTTCCGGATCCGGTCAGAGACCCATGCGTCGGCGGCCGAGGGCCAGCGCCAGCGGGACGCACACCGCAGCCCCGGACACCCCGGCGATCGACCAGCCACCCGCTCCCACGGACCCCACCGGGGACCCCACCGGGG
>JBEBJW010001750.1:0-1462 GCA_040079715.1 Myxococcota bacterium
GTCGAGGATCGGATCGTCCCCGGCGAGCCACCGGTCGAGCTCGGACCGGATCGCGTCGGTCAAGAGCCGGTACGCGGCCGGATCGAGGAACTCCGGGTTCAGGGTCGTCATCAGCCCGACCGCCGAGGCCCACCGCGTGTTCCGCGCGACGATCCCGGCGATCACCCGCTCAGCGCTCCACGGCGCCGGCGTCGACGCGAGGTGGGCGGCGGCGACCCGCACCGGCTCGGTCGGTCGGACGGTCCACGCCTCGGCGAGCCACAGCGCGAGCTGATCGAGCGGGTCGGCCGGCGCGGGACGGGTCGCGGCGGCCGCGAGGACCACCCGGACCGCGACCTCCTTGGCCAGGCCCCCCGACGGGTCCAGCGACGGCCAGACCTCGGTCCCCCACCGGTACAACGCCCACGGATCCGGCGGGGGCCACCGGTCGCGGAGCAGCGCCCGGACGGCGGCGCGAGGATCGGGGACGCCCGTGGGTGCCATGCGGCATCGTAGCCGGTTACCGGCACCGGATGAGAGTCCCCGAGCGCCTCGTCCCCCTCGTCGAGGACGGGTTGGTGCAAGAGGTCGTCCAGCCGCTGATGAGCGGCAAGGAAGCCCAGTTGTTCGTGGTCCACGCCAACGGCGTGTACTGCGTCGCGAAGGTGTACAAGGACGCCGCCCACCGCAGCTTCCGCCACCGCGCCGGCTACGCCGAGGGCCGCCGGGTGCGGAACAGCCGCCAGCGGCGGGCGATGGAGAAGGGCACGAAGTACGGCAAGGAGCAGCTCGAGGCCGCCTGGCAGAACGCCGAGGTCGAGGCGCTGTTCCGGCTGGCGGAGCAGGGGCTGCGGGTCCCGCGCCCGCACCAGTACGTCGACGGCGTGCTGCTGATGGACCTGATCCTCGACCAGGACGGCGATCCGGCGCCGCGGCTGTTCGACATCGATCTGACCGAGGAGCAGGCGCTCGAGGTCCACCAGTTCCTGATCCGCCAGGTGGTCGGGATGCTGTGCGCCGGGCTCGTCCACGGCGACCTGTCCGAGTGCAACGTGCTGATCGCGTGGGACGGCCCGGTGATCATCGATCTGCCGCAGGCGACCGACGCCGCCCACAACCCGAACGCGATGGCCCTGTTCATCCGGGACGTCGACAACCTCACCCGGTACCTGTCGCGGTTCGCGCCCGAGCTGGCGGACACGAAGTACGGCAACGAGATCTGGGCGCTGTACCAGCGGGGCGAGCTGCACCCGGACTCGCCGCTGACCGGCCGGTGGGCCGGCTCGACCCGCAAGGCGAACACCAAGGCGGTCCTGGCCGAGATCGAGGACGCGGCGCGCGAGGCGATGGCCCAGCGGGTCCGCGACGGCGACACCCGGCCGCTCCAGGGCCGCGGGCGGGGCGGCGGCGGCGCGGGCGCGGGAGGAGCCGGCAAGCCTGCGGCGGGCAAGCCTGCGGCGGGCAAGCCTGCGCCGTCCAAGCC
>JBEBJW010001751.1:0-1462 GCA_040079715.1 Myxococcota bacterium
GCCGAGCTGGCCGTCGACGACCGGCAGGGTCACGACCTCGGCCGTCTCGAGCACGAACCGGGTCAGCGCGAGGTCGGCGGTCAGCCGGGAGGTGAGCGCCAGCGACCACTTCCGGGCCCGGATCACCGCGGTGTTCGCCTGCAGCCCGACGAACGGCACGAACCCCTCGTCGATCGCGGTGAACTGCTGGCGGTACAAGCGGTACGAGCCGCCCGCCGTCGGGCCGACCGCGAGCCACCGGCCCGGGTTGTACAGCGCCTCGGCCCGGAGCTCCCACGAGATCATCGACCGGAACGGGCCGGGGTACCGGATGCCGCGGCCGCTGACCACTGCAGCGTCGGCGTCGAGGGTCCACCGGGCGGACCGGGTGAGCTGGACCCCGACCTGGAACACCCCGCCGGCGCCGAGGTCCTCGCGGATCGCGATCCCCGTGTCCACCCGGAGCGGCGGGACCGCCACCCGTCGCTCCCCGGCCGCCCGACGAGACCGGCGGTCGAGGGGCGGGGCAGCGGACCGGACCGGCGGGTCGCCGTAGTCGTCGGTCGCCGCGCCGTCGTCGTCCGAGGCCGCGGGAGCCCGATCGGTCTCCGCGTCGTCGGAGGCGGCGGCGGCCCACGGCGACGGCAGCAGCAGGAGGAGGAGGCGGGCGATCATCGGTCCCCTCGGACGCGGGATGCGTTCACCGGGATGGATGTCGGGTCGGTCGAGAACGGATCACGGGTCCCGCCGAATCGCGCGCCGAATCCGAGGCGGAACTCGATCGGCACGAGCTGGAACACCGCGCCGGCCTCGTCGACGAGCTGGGTCGACCCGACGTCCGCCATCGTCTGGA
The DNA here is from genome assembly GCA_040079715.1 of Myxococcota bacterium. Lineage (GTDB taxonomy): Bacteria > Myxococcota_A > UBA796 > UBA796 > JACKER01. The sequence continues at coordinate 833 of JBEBJW010001751.1, forward strand.
GATCGATCGTGAACCGCCACCGCCCGGGCGGCAGCACGACCGGAGCGGCCGACAGGGTCGCGCCCACGACCGGCATCGCGCTGTCGTCGATCGCGGTGAACTGCTGGCGGTACCACCGGAACGACAGGCCAGCCGCCGGGCCGAACGCGAACCGCCCGCCGAGCGGGACCCGCACCACGAGGTCTGCCTCGATCGACGACACCGTCCGGAGCAGGCCGCTCGGCAGGCCGTGGGGGAGGGCGCCGTACAGGTCGTACCCGAGGGTGGTCCGCCCGATCCGGACGAACTCCTGGCCGAACCACGCCGCGAACGACGGCTGGAGGTCCGGCTGGAGGCCGGTGCCGAACGCGAGCCGGAGCGGGGGCAGGTCGACCGGCGCCCGCTCGCGCAGCCGGCGACCGCGCGGCGACCACGGGGGGTCGTCCGGGGAGACCATCACCGTGCCGACCGGCGGCCAGGCCGGGATCGCCCGGACCGCGACCGGGACGGGGGCCGGGGGTGCAGCCGCCGCGGCAGTCCAGACGAACGTGCGGGTGGAGAAGGCCCGCTCGCTGCCTGTCCTCAGCTGCGCCATCACGCCTGGCAGTGTCGAGCCGCTCACCGCCGCGGCCTGGGAGACGGTGTGGGCTG
>JBEBJW010001752.1:0-1459 GCA_040079715.1 Myxococcota bacterium
GGATGATGTCGGGCGGGGGCGCCCTGGGCGGACTGCTGGCCGGCTGCGGTCGCGACGGCGGCGGCGGCGATCCGCCTCCCCTCGCGCCGACCGGCGTCCCCCCGCGCAACGTCGTGGTGATCCTGGTCGACGACCTACGGTGGGACAGCCTCGGGTTCGCCGGCCACCCGTTCGTCCGCACCCCGAACATCGATCGGCTCGCGCGGGACGGCGCCGTCCTGACCGACGCGTTCGTCACCACCAGCCTGTGCTGCCCGAGCCGCGCGTCGATGTTGACCGGGTTGTACGCCCACACCCACGGCGTCCTCGACAACCGGTCCGAGCTCGATCCCGCGTTCCCGACCTACGCCACGCTCGCCCGCGCCGCCGGGGTCGACACCGCGTACATCGGGAAGTGGCACATGGGGGCCGCGAATCCGCACCCGCGGCCCGGCTGGAGCCGGTGGATCGGGTTCCGGGGCCAGGGCCGCTACGTGTACCCCGGGCCCGGCGATCCGCTGGATCAGCAGTTCTCGTTCGACGGCGAGCTCCGGCCCGTCGCCGGCTACGTCACCGATCTGCTGACCGACCACGCGGTCGCGTACCTCACCGAGCGCGACGGCCAGACTCCGTTCTGCCTGGTGGTCGGCCACAAGGGCGTCCACGCCCCGTTCGTCCCGGCCGAGCGGCACCGCGACGCGTTCGCCGACCAGACCGCGATCCCAGCCGTCCTGCCGGACACCGACGCGGCGTACGCCACCCTCCCGCCGTGGCTCCGGGCGATGCGCCGCTCGGCCGAGTTCGGCGTCGATCGGCCGTACGGACAGTGGGCCGACTTCGCGAGCTGGTACCTCGACTACCACCGGACGCTGCTCGCGATCGACGACAGCGTCGGACGGATCGTCGGCGCCCTCACCGACCGCGGCCTGCTCGACACCACCGCCGTGCTGTTCACCAGCGACAACGGGTTCATGTTCGGCGAGAAGGGCGTGCTCGACAAGCGGAACTTCTACGAGCCGTCGATCCGGATCCCGTGGGTGGTGCTCGCACCCGGCCTCGTCGCGCCCGGGACACGGATCGACCGGTTCGCGCTGAACGTCGACCTCGCGCCGACCGTCCTCGAGCTCGTGGGCCTCACCCCGCCGTCCCATTGGCACGGCCGGTCGCTCGTGCCGCTGCTCCGCGGATCCCCGCCCGACGATTGGCGTCGGGAGTTCGTGTACGAGTACTTCTTCGAGCGGACGTTCCCGGACACGCCGACCCTGTTCGGGATCCGCACCGAACGGGCGAAGCTCGCGACCTACCACGGCCTCGCGGCCCCGGACCAGCTGTTCGACCTCGACGCCGACCCGCTCGAGACCGACGATCTGGGCCAGCGCCCGGAGCTCGACCGGACGACCGCCGACCGCAAGAAGGCGCTGAAGAACCGCCTCGGACGGCACTTCCGCGAGCTCGGCCTCGCCGCGGCCCCGGTGTGGGG
>JBEBJW010001753.1:0-1453 GCA_040079715.1 Myxococcota bacterium
GGCGAACCCGATCCCCGCGCCCATCCCGACCACGCCCATCCAGAACACCACCACCACCGCGACGACGAGCCCGACGCGGTTCAGCGCCTGGCGCAGCGGGGTGATCCGGTTCGGGCGCCCCTCGGACGCGGTGCGCACCGCAGCCTCGACCCGGGTCTCGGCGACCTCGACCAGCCGCTTGCGGACCGGACCCGGCACCGACGCGAGCTCCTCGACCAGCCGCTCGATCTCCGCCCGGGCCCGCCGGTGGGTCCCGTCGACCCGCTCCTTCGCCGCGGTCCGGACGTGGCGCACCGCGTCGACCATCTGGCGCCGCCAGACCTCGATCTCGTCTTCTGGCGGGTGGACCCGCCGGGCGAGCGCCCGGCGCTGCTCGGCCGCGGTCCGGTGGGCCGCCTCCTCGACCAGCCGCTTCAGCCCGGGCAGCGCGTCGTTCGACGTCTCGCGCTTCGCCCGCATCAGCGGCGCCGACAGGTTCGGCTCGAGCGCGAGCACCTGGTCCGCCAGGGCCTCGGCGGCGGCGCGGATCTGGTCGTGGCAGCCCATCGCGGCGAACTCGGCCCGCCCGGACCGCGCCTCGTCCCGCCCGCGGTACGTGTCCGCCACCTGGAGGCCCTTGCGGACGGCCCGCGCCGCGGCGAGCTCACCGCCGACGACGATCTCGCGCGCGGTCTCGACCAGCACCGAGTGCAGGTAGTTCCGCTCGGTGTCCATCGCGGTCTTCAGGCGGGAGATCTCGCCGGTGACCACGTGATCGACCTCGGCCACCGTGTCGCGCTCGATCTGGGCGATCCGCTCGAGCACCGCGCTCTGCCACGACATCGTGCCTCGCTCAACCTTCGAGGAACGCCCGCGTAACGCGGACGGTCTGCTCGGCTCCCCCGGTGTCGCCGGTGCCGAGGGTGAATTCTACGTCGGTGCCCTCGGCCCCCGTCATCCGGTTCACGAACCGCTCGGCGTCCATGCCGGCCGCGGGCTCGTCTCCGATCGCGGTGATCACGTCGCCGCTCGCGAGTCCGGCGCGATCCGCGGGGCTTCCGGGGACCACGTCCGCGACGCGCATCCCCTCCGGGACCGGCAGGAACCGGATCCCGATCCCGCCGGTGCGCCGACCGGACAGCTCGAGCTGGACGTACGCGGGATCCGATCCGCCGACGTCGACGCTGACCGCCGGGCCGCGGGCGAGCAGCGCCCCGTCGCGGCGCATCGCGCGCAGGGTGCAGGTGCCCGGCTCGACGAGGTACTCGCCCGGGGGACCGCCGCCGAACCCGGCGCAGTCGACCCCGACCACCACCGCGTTGTCGGCCGGACGACCGTCCTCGTCCACGACGTCGATGATGATCGGCGCTACGCCCACCTCCGGCGGCGGGGCGGTCGGCGGATCCGGCGGGCCGGGTGCCAGCGGCGCAGCGTCCGCGGCAGGCGGGGCCGGGGCGCGGACGGTGTCTCGGCG
>JBEBJW010001754.1:0-1449 GCA_040079715.1 Myxococcota bacterium
GCTGGAGCATCCGGATGTTCTGGTAGGCGATGAACCCGAACAGCGTGGCCAGCAGCGTCTCGCCGGTGGTGAACCCGAACAGGACCAGCGCGAGCGCGCCGACCGCGCCGACCACCGCCGTGACCTTCCACGCGACGGCCGACCCCCACACCAGCGCCACCGACGAGCGCAGCGCGTTGCCGCCGTCGAGCGGCCAGATCGGCAGGAGGTTGAACAGGCCGTACACGATGTTCACGTACACCAGCGCGTCGATCAGCTCGTACACCACCGACTGGTGGCTCATCCGGACCTGGTCGGCGATCAGGCCGGCGCCCATCGCGAGCGCGGCGAGCACGAACCCGGCACCCGGGCCGGCGAGCGTGATCCCGAGCTGGCGCCCGGGGGTGGTCGACTGGTGGGGAGTGACGCCGTGCATGAACGACAGCTCGATCGGCATCACCTTCAGCCCGAACGACCGGGCGACGAACGCGTGCCCGAGCTCGTGGACCACCAGCGACAGCGTGACCGCGAGCAGGAACGCGACCACCGCGGCGACCGGCTGCGTCGGCAGGCGCAGGATCGCCAGCACGCCCAGGAACAGCAGGAAGCCGAAGTTGACCTGGATCGTGAACCGGAACAATCGGAATCGGATGGGTTCCACGGGAGGTCCGTAACACCGTCAACCGCGGACGGAGATCACCCGCGTCGCACCGACCGCCTCGTCGAGCCACCCCTGCGCTTCGGGGGTCAGCGTCGCCGAGCCCGCGTCCGCCGTGACCACCGCCCACGCCCCGAACGCGATCGGCGGCTCGGCGTCGAGCGCGTCGAGCGCGTGGAACCGGCCGCACGACGGGCACGCCAGCTGCCGGGGCTCCCCCGACCGCCACGCGGTCACCGCCGCCTCGAACGCCCGGATCACCGGCTCCCCGGTCTGCGGGCACCGGACGCGGAACCCGCCCTGGCGGTTCGCGTACAGCACGACGATCCCCGGATCGTCGACCCGGATCCGGGCGAACCCACCGACCACCCACCGCTCGGCCGCCGGACCCGCCCCGTCCGTCGGATCGAGGACCCCGTCCGCCCGGAGACGGTCGAGCAACCGGTGCCCGTGAACCGCGTCCCGGTCGGCGTCGGCGGGGACCGCCACGAGGTCGAGTCGGTGGGAAGCGCGCATGCAGCCGGCGATGCCTCTCGTTACCGGAATGAAGGTAACCTCGACGTGGAGGGACGCCGGGTGCCGAGCCGCAGTCAGAGGGCGCGGTCGCTCGCCCGACGGGTGAGCGCGCACGGACGCGGCACGTCGCCGGCGTCCCGGTGGGCGTCCCTCGCGGCGGTGTGGGTGCACCTCGGCGCGTTCGTGCTCGCGAACCTCGCGCCCGGACCCCGCCCGGACCGGGATCTGCGGTACATCGAGGTCGTGCGGACCGAGGTCGCGGTCGGGGAGCCCGCTCCCGGGGAGGGTCCGCCGTC
>JBEBJW010001755.1:0-1445 GCA_040079715.1 Myxococcota bacterium
TCGCCCCCGCGGCTCCGGCCCGGCCAACGCGCCCTCCCCTCCGAACGATAGCCGATCCGCCTACACGAAGAAGTCGGCGAACAGCTTCGAGCCCGGGACCACCGAGTACCGGTCGAGGTCGGTGACCCCCTCCGCCCGCAGCAGGTCCTCGTCGATGAAGAAGTTGCCGGTGCAGCTCCGATCCCGGACCAGGATCGCGTGGGCCGCGTCGGCCATGATCTCCGGCGTCCGCGAGGCGTTCATCATCGGCGCGCCCCCGAGCATGTTGACCGCCGCGGTCGCGATCGTGGTCCGCGGCCACAGGGCGTTGACCGAGACCTTGCCGGCGTACTCCGCCGCCATCCCGAGCACGCACATCGACATCCCGTACTTGCTCATCGTGTACGCGACGTGATCCTTGAACCACTTCGGGTCGAGGTTCAGCGGCGGCGACAGGTTCAGGATGTGCGGGTGGGGCGAGTTCAGCAGGTGCGGCAAGCAGGCTTGGGACGTGGCGAACGTGGCGCGGACGTTCACCGTGAACATCAGGTCGAACCGCTTCATCGCGGTCTGCTGCGTCGGCGTGAGCTGGATCGCGGACGCGTTGTTCACGCACACGTCGATCCCGCCGAACGTCGCGACCGTCTTCGCGACCGCGTCGGCGATCTGGTTCTCGTCGCGCACGTCGACCACCAGGGGCAGCGCCTTGCCGCCCGCCGCCTCGATCTCGGCCGCCGCGGTGTACACGGTGCCGGGCAGCGTCGGGTGGGGATCGCCGGTCTTCGCCGCGATCACGACGTTGGCCCCGTCGCGGGCGGCGCGGACCGCGATCGCGAGGCCGATCCCCCGGCTTCCGCCGGTCACGAACAACGTACGACCCTTCAAGCTCACGGACCCTCCCGGTGCGCGGCACGATAGCAGGGGGGCCATGTCCGAACCACACGTCCACCGCGTCAGCGTGTACTACGAGGACACCGATTTTTCGGGCCTCGTGTACCACGCGAACTACCTGAAGTATGCCGAGCGCGCCCGCGAGCACCTGCTCGGCCGCGACGCGCTCGTGAGGCTGTACCGCGACACCGGCACCGGGTTCGTGGTGTACCGCGCCGAGCTGTCGTTCAAGGAGGGCGCGCAGTTCGGCGACGAGCTCGAGGTCCGCACCACGGTCGCGCTCGAGAGCGAGTTCCGCGCGGTGTTCCACCAGCCGATCTTCCGGGTCGGCGGCGTCACCCCGCTGGTGCAGTGCGAGATCCACCTCGTCGCGGTCGACAAGGCGAACAAGCTGACCCGCCTGCCCCCGGACGTGCTCGCGAAGTTCCGCTGAGCGGGGGGCGGTTCTGGGGATCCACCGGTGCCCCCGGCGACGGCGAGCTCCGGGTGGCGTCCCGTCGCCGGTGGACGAGCCGGCCCGCTGTCGCCCGTGCTACACGGCTCGCGTGACGCGCGAAGCGCTGTTCCGGAAGATC
>JBEBJW010001756.1:0-1441 GCA_040079715.1 Myxococcota bacterium
GCGCAGCATACCGAGGCAGTGACCGTCCGGGACGCGTCCGTTCGGCGGTCCGACCCTTCCGACCGTCGAACCTCGATTCCAGCCCCGAGCGGTCGAGCGGGAATTCGTGGGCGTCGGCGCGCGCGCGGCTCACGGGGCGGCGAGCGCGTTCAGCCAGTCGTCGAGGTGCGCGGGGCCGTCGGACGGATCGGTCGGCGACAGGCCCTCGGCGAGCTCCCACGCGTCCGGCAGGGCGTCGCCGTCGGTGTCGATCCGCTCGGCGCCCGGCTCGGGACGATCCACCCCGCCGACCTGCGCCGGGTCGTCGATGATCGAGCCGGTGCCGGTGCGGACCTCGTCCACGATCCGCGCGTCGACGGCGTCGCGGACCGGGGCGCTCGCGCCGACCGTGTCCAGGATCCCGTCCAGCAGGCCGTCGGCGCCGAACCGCGACACCGGCGGAGCCGGGAACGGCGCGTCGACCTGGACCCCGTCGGCGACCGCCCCGCCAGTGAACCCGCGCGACAGGGTCGGCGGGTTCGGGCCGAGGTTCTGGTCGGCGAACACCAGCGTCCGGCCGGTCCCGCCGGTCAGCAGGTGGTGCGGCTCGATCACCGCGTGGACCGGGTGATCGGCGTACACGTGGACCTGCGGCGCGTCCGGGTTCGACGACGGTCCGGGGATCCACAAGTTCGACGCGAAGTTGATCTCGCCCCGGTGCACGTCCGGCAGGACCTCGCCCGCGATCACCCCGTAGTCGTAGGCGACGTTCTCGACGTAGTCCACCCGCCCGACATCGGTCAACAGCGGGTTCCGGAACCCGTCGTGGGCGAGGACCGTGTGGTGGACGGTCGCGCAGGTCGTCCCGAACCCGACCAGCAGCCCGGCCGAGTGCTCGCCCTTCGGGTGGCGGCCCGCGTTCAGCGCCTCGGACAGGATCGACCACCCGAGCGTCAGATCGCGGACCCCGAGCGTGGACAGGAGCTCGTCCTCGCTCCACGACAGCGACAGGTGGTCGAGCACGACGTGGTGCGCGTCGCCCTCCGGCGCGTCGTCCGCACGCATCACCACCAGGCCGTCGTTGTTCTCCGGCGCGACCGGCCCCAGCCCCGGGCGGATCCGGAGGTGGCGGATCACCACGTCGTGGGCGAACACGACGAGCCCGGCGCCGGTGAGGACGACCCCGTCGCCGGGCGCGCTCTGGCCGGCGATCGTCACGAACGGCTCGACCAGCTCGAGCTGCGACCGGAGTGCGATCTCGCCCGACACCGCGAACACGATGGTCCGCGGCCCGGTCGCCTCGATCGCCTCGCGGAGCGAACCCGGGCCGTCGTCGGCGAGGCTGTCGACGATCCACCTCGCGCCCCCCCGCCCGGTGTCTTAAAAACATAACCCCGCCCCCCATACATCCGGTCAGCTAGCGGTATCGGGCTTGTGGGTGTATAAGGGGGGGGGGGGGGGG
>JBEBJW010001757.1:0-1441 GCA_040079715.1 Myxococcota bacterium
ACCGGACGGAGCAGGGCCAGGGCTCGATCGTCGGGGTGGAGCACGACCATGGGGACGGAGGGACTATCGTCCCGGGCCCGATCGCGCCCCGCGGACCGCCCGGTTACCCCCACACGCACGACCGGCCCGCGCGCGCCGGGAACCCGGAGCGAAGGAGCAGATGTCCCCGCACCAGTCGTCCCCGAACGAGCCCCTCCACGCGTCCCTCCGCGATGTGGACGCCCTCCTCGCCGCGTTCCGGACCGACCTCCACGCGGCCTCCGACCCGGCCGGCCTCGACGAGGTCCGGAGGGTCCACACCGGCAAGAAGAGCGCGCTGAAGGGGGCCCTCCGCAGCCTCGGCGCGGTCCCGGCCGAGCAGCGGGCGGCGGTCGCGAAGGCGATCAACGACGCGGCGGCGCTGGTCGAGCAGGAGCTGGCCGACGCGGTCGCCGCGGTCGAGGCGAAGGCCCTCGACGCCCGGCTCGCGGACGAGTGGCAGGACCTGTCGATGCCGGGCCTGGCGGCGCCCCGCGGGTCGCGCCACCCGATCACGATCGCCGAGAACCGGACGATGGACGCGCTCCGGCAGCTCGGGTTCGCCGTCGTCGAGGGGCCGGAGGTCGAGCACCCCTGGTACAACTTCGACGCGCTCAACATCCCCGAGCACCACCCCGCCCGCGACGCGCAGGACACGTTCTGGGTCGACGGCGGCTGGCTGCTCCGGTCGCACACCACCACCGTCCAGGCCCGCCTGCTCGAGCAGCGGCCGGCCCCGCCGGTGAAGGTCGCCACCTACGGCCGGGTGTACCGGAACGAGGCCGTCGACGCGACCCACACGGCGATGTTCCACCAGTTCGAGGGGATCTGGGTCGATCGCGGGCTCACGTTCGCCCACCTCAAGGCGACCCTCGGGTTCGTCGCCCGGGCGCTGTACGGCGAGGGCCGGATCCGGTTCAAGCCGAAGTTCTACCCGTACACCGAGCCGTCGGTCGGGGTCGACTTCGCGTGCAGCCTGTGCGACGGGGCCGGCGTCCGCGGCGGCGGGCCGTGCGAGGCGTGCCACGGGGCCGGGTGGGTCACGATCCTCGGCGCCGGGATGATCCACCCGAAGGTGTTCCTGACGTTCGGGTACGATCCGGCCGAGGTCTCCGGCATCGCGTTCGGGTTCGGGATGTCGCGGGTCGCGGCCCAGCGGAGCGGGGTCACGAAGTCGGCCCAGCTGTACGAGCAGGACCAGCGGATCCACGAGCAGTTGTTCCGGGGTGGGCGATGAGGGTCGGGCTGGATGTCCTCCGGCGGTTCGTCACGTTGCCCGCGGACCCCCACGTGGTCCGCCGGACGATGGACGAGTGCGGCCTCGAGGTGAAGCGGGTCGAGCGCGACGCGGTCGGCGAGGTGTTCACCCTCGAGCTGCTCGCGAACCGCGGCGACCACCACTGCTACGAGGGGGTCGCCCGCG
>JBEBJW010001758.1:0-1439 GCA_040079715.1 Myxococcota bacterium
AGCGGCTCGTCGCCGACTACGTCCGCCACCTCGGGGGCGACCCGTCGTGGTACCGGGGCGCTGTCCCCGCCCACCTGTTCCCCCAGTGGGGGTTCCCGCTGCTCGCCCGCACCCTCCGCGCGATCCCGTACGATCTGCGGAAGGTGCTGAACGGCGGGTGTCGGATCGAGCTGCACCGGCCGCTGCCGGCGAACGAGCCGCTCGCGCTCGAGGCGTGCCTCGAGACGATCGACGACAACGGCAGCCGGGCGGTGATCCAGAACCACCTCGTCACCGGGACCCGGTCGGCGCCGCACGCGGTCGACGCCTGGATGTACGCGGTGGTCCCCCTGAAGCGGGGCGACGGCAAGAAGGAGCGCCCGACCGTCCCGCTCGACGCGCGCGAGCTCGGGTGGTGGTCGATCTCCGCGGCGGACGCGGTCGACTTCGCGGTGCTGACCGGCGACTTCAACCCGGTCCACTGGCTCCGGCCGTACGCCCGCGCCGCCGGGTTCCGCAGGACGATCCTCCACGGGTTCGCGACGCTCGGGCGGGCGATCGAGGCCCTGAACCGCAACCGGTTCGCCGGCGACGTGTCCCGCCTCGCGGTCATCGACGTGAAGTTCGTCCGGCCGGTGCTGCTGCCGGCGGACGTGGGCCTGTACCTGGTCCCGTCCGCCTCCGGCCCGGCCGGCGGGTCGCTGTACGTCGGCGCGGGCCCCGGCGCCCCCGCGGTGCTGACCGGAACCTTCGAGGAGCGAACCGATGGCTGACCTGTTGTTGCAACTCTCGTCGAACCAGCGCGCGCGGCGGGTCGTGTCGACCCTCGGGCTCCCGCTGCCGATGCCGGAGCGGCTCGAGCGCGGCCGCGGCCCGTGGGAGGACCGCCCGCTGCACGATCGGGTGGTGGTGGTCGACGCCGGACCCGGGTCCGAGCTCGTCGGCGCGCTGGCTCCGGCGCTGGTCCAGGCCGGGGCGGACCCGTGGGTCGTGGGGGGACCCGAGGCGGTCGCCGCGTTCCGGGCCGCCGGCGAAGGCTGGGGCCGCCTGCCGCACGACGCGACCGACGACCAGCCCGAGCGGCCGTGGGCGCTGATCCTCGACGCGACCGGGCTCCGGACGGTCGACGATCTGCGCCGGCTGTACGCGTTCTTCCACCCGCGGATCCGCGGGATCGGCCGGAGCGGGCGGCTGATCGTCCTGTCCCGCCCAGCCGACGCCGACGACGCCGACGTCACCGCCGGGGCGGTGGCGACCGCGCTCGAGGGGTTCGTGCGGTCCGCCGGGCGCGAGGTCGGGCGGCGCGGGGCCACCGCGAACCTGATCCAGGTCGACCGGGGGGCCGAGGATCGGCTGGAGCCGCTGCTCCGGTTCGTGGCGTCGCCGCGGTCGGCGTACGTGTCGGGCCAGGTGCTGCGGGTGTCGAACCGGGTCGGCGCGGCGGCGGTCCGGGGGGCGCT
>JBEBJW010001759.1:0-1438 GCA_040079715.1 Myxococcota bacterium
CTCCGGAGGCGGCGGTCCGGGTCCCACTCGTCGCGGACCGCCTGGAACGCCTCCCACCGGGGGTACATCCGGCGGAACTCGTCCGCGGTGGTGAACGCGTCCTTCGCGAGGTACACCCGGCCGCCGTGGTCGATCACGAACGCGTTCAGCTCGCGGACCATCCGGGCCGTCTCGTCGAGCGACCGGATCGGCACGTCGAGCGCGAGGCTGGTGCCCCGCTTCGGGAACGACAGCAGCCCCTCGCCCTCGTCGCCGCAGTCCTTGAACACGGTGACGAAGCTGGTCCCCCCGAGGGCCTGGAACTTCTGGAGGAACGCGTCGTACACCTGCAGGTCCGTGGGCATCACGCACTGGTACTGGGTGAACCCGCGCTTGCCGTACAGGCGGTTCCAGTCGCGCGCGAGGTCGAGCTGCCAGAAGTGCGCGTTCGGCGGGACCACGTGCTCGATCTTCGCCGCGCCGTGCTTGTGCCACCACAGCGCGTTCGCCCACTTGAACGTGGTCCGGTTGCAGATCCCGGACGGGAGCACCACCGGCACCGGCAGCCCGCGCCCGAGCGTCGGCGGCTCCGGCGGCGCCTCGCCCGGGGTCGCCCATCGGCCGGAGATCACGATCCCCCGCCCGCGCCGCGCGCCGGTGCTGCTGGTGTCGACCCACCCGGCGGTCATCGGGAACGCCTGGCTCGCGGCGGACAACGCCTCGAACATCTCCGGGAACGAGCCGTATCGCTCGCTCCGCTCCCAGATCCATGGGCTCGGGATCCGCGCGAGCTCGAGCTCGACCTCGAGCACGTGGCCGGTCAGCCCCATCCCGCCGAACGTCGCGTGGAACAGCGCCGGGTGGGCCGTCCGCGACACCTCGAGCACCCGCCCGTCGGCGACCCGCATCCGGAGCGCCCGGACGGTGCGGGCGAACGTGCCGTGGGAGTGGTGGTTCTTGCCGTGGATGTCCGACGCCACCATCCCGCCGAGCGTCACGTACCGGGTGCCGGTCGACACCGGGCTGAAGAACCCGCGCGGGAGGAACAACCGGGCGAGCGCGCCGAGCGACAGGCCCGCCTCGGCCCGCAGGATCCCGGTGGCGTCGTCGAACGACAGGATCCGGTCGGCCCGCGGGGTCCACGCGACCGGACGCGCGCAGCCGGCCGGTGGGAGCGCCGCGTCGCCGTACGCCCGCCCGAGCCCGCGGGACAGCACCGCGTCGCGGGTGGCCGCCGTGAGGTTCTCCCCGTCGATCACGGTGGCGTCGACCACCGGATACCGCCCCCAGCCGAACAGCGCGGTCACCGGCTACACCGTCTCGGCGAGGGCGGCCCGCAGCGTGGCCCGCGCGTCGCCGCCGGCCCGGGCGTTGCGGGCGAGGGTCCGGAGCCGCTGGCGATCGGCGGCGGGGTGGGTGGCGAGCCAGGCGGTGATCGCGGCGTCGCCCTCGGCCACCA
>JBEBJW010001760.1:0-1437 GCA_040079715.1 Myxococcota bacterium
GCCGTTGGTGCTCCGCGCTTGAGCGAGGGGTTAGGCCGCACTGGCGAGGCGGCTGATGAAGATGATTGCAACGCCTACCAACGCTGTGGCGGCGAAGAACCTGTACGACGAAGTCCGGGCGGAGGTGAATACACGGTCGCTACGCCTCGCCCGGCTCCGGGCCGTCCGACCCCGGCGGCACGATCCCGGGGACCGGCGGCGCCGCGTCGGCCGGGCCGAGCTCGATCGCCGCTCCCGGCAGCCCGAGGAAGAACGCGTGGTAGCTGCCGTAGTCGTCGCTCGGATCGAGCGCGGCGGCCTTCGCGAACTGGTCCTTCGCCTCGCGGACCAGCGCGTGGAACTTCTCGGGGTCGCCGAAGATCACGTCGTCCTCGTCGGCCTTGCGCCGGAGGATCTCGGCGAGCGTGCCGTGGGCGATCGCCTGGACCACCGCCTCCGGCAGATCGTCGATCCACTGGCCGCCGGTGAGCAGCACCTCGAGCGCCTCGCGCGCGTGGTCCTCGGCGTCGTCGAGGCGATCGGTGTCGAGCAGGATCCGCGCCAGCTCGAGCCGGGGCTCGCCGAGCCGGGGCTCCTGGCGGAGGATCGCGCGGAGCTCGTCCTCGGCGGCGTCGATCTCCCCGCGCTCCTTGCGGGCGAGCGCTGCGAGGAACCGCTCGCCGAGGGCGTCGAGCTCCTTGGCCTCGTGGTCGTCGGTGTCGAACATCTCCGGTCCTTAACCCTCAACCGGCGCGGTTCCACACGTGGACCACCCCGCACTGGTCGCACACCGCGACCACGAGCTGGACCGGCCAGGCGGTGGGCCGCAGGTCCGGGTCCGCGACCACCGCCGCCTCGACCGCGAGCCCCTCGGTACAGCCCGCGCACGCGCGGTCCTCGCGACCGTGCCACAGCGGCAGGGCAGGCCCGATGGTCGAGGTGGCGAGCAGCGGGTCCTCGCGGACCAGATCGTCCCCCTCCTCCCACCGGTTCAGCGCGTCGGCGAGGTCGCGCGGGATCGGGAGCAGCGCGACCGGGCGGACCGCGACCGTGTCCGGGTACCCGGGGGCGGGCGGCTCGGCGATCGTGACGGTCACGAGCTCGATCCCGTCGTCGATCACGCGGTACGCGACGTCGCCGGCGCACCGCCAGCAGTAGTAGATCCGGACCCGCCCGTCGCGGGCGAGCCGACCGACGCTCGGATCGGTGCCGTCGAGGTCCCACACGAGCAACAGGGGACGGGCGCACCCGCCGCACGGGGGCCCGGGCGGCCCTCCCTGATAGTGCCCCGTCGACGCGACCTCTCCCGCACCCGCGGGGACGGCGCGCACCCACACGCTCATCGACCGATCCTCCGTCGCCATTGCCACCGGGGTATCCGATCGACGCGCAGCGCGCTGGTCCGTCGACAATTCCAGCCCCGAGCGGTCGAGCGGGGATTCCCTCCCTGGGGAGGGC
>JBEBJW010001761.1:0-1433 GCA_040079715.1 Myxococcota bacterium
AGGGTTGGGGGCAAGCCCAGATCCGGCTCGCCCGCAGACGAGGGTCCGTGGCTTGTCCCCATCCCGGTACCGTCCCCAGCGGCACTCCCGATCGCCAGCTGCTGAACGACAACTACACTTCCCCAGCGACGACAACTACACCTCCCCACCTGACCACACCGTGACACAGGGCCCTCGGCGCTCGTCAGGACTGAGCCGGTTCTGCTCGCGAAGACTGAGCCACCTGGAATCCGGTGCTGCTGGCGTCGTGCAGACCCGGCAGCGTGCCCGCGGCGGTCCGGCGCACGCTTGGGTTGTCGAAGGGCTGTGGGCGAGCCCCGCGCACGCGTCCGCCCTGGGGGGGCGCGGCTGGGCTCGTCCATGGCCCGGTACCGTCCACAGCGGCACGGCGCCCGATCCCCGGACGCCGCTCGCCGCCATCTCCGACCCGGTCACGCCTCGACCGGTCTCGCAGCGACGGACCTTCGATCCGCACCGTCGTACACCGGTGCCGCAGGCGGTCGAGCAGCGCGGCCACCAGGTCCTTGTGCCTGAGCGCCCGCGCAGTCACAACTCGCCACAGCCTGCAATCCAGACGCCACCCGTCGCCCGATATCCCTCGAGCAGGAGGTCGGATGCGCGTCCAGTGGGTGGTGATGCTGGCGCTGTGCGGCGCGGAGCGCGCGGCGGCTGCGGCGACGTGGGTGGTGCCGGACGACTTCCCGACCGTCGCGGACGCCGTCACCGCCGCCGCGGATGGAGACGTGGTCGAGGTCGGCCCCGGGACCTGGACCGGGTCCGTCGTCGCGACCGTCGACCTGTCGATCGTCGGCACGGGCGGCTCCGCGGTGACCACCCTCGACGGGCAGGACGGGCTCGCGCTGTCGGCCGGCCCGGGCGTCGCCCTGTCGGTCACCGGGTTCACGATCACCGCAGCCGCCGGGACCACCCGCCTCGCCGGCGCAGTCGCCGCGTTCGGCGACGTCGTGTTCACCGGCAGCGCGGACATCGCCCTGGTGGCGACGAACACCGAGCTCTCGCTCGTCGCGTGCCGGTTCGAGCGCAACGCCCGCCACCTCGACGTCGACGGCGGCACGCTGACCAGCACCGACACCACCTGGGGCGAGAACGGCGGGATCGGGGCGTACCTGAACAACGCGTCGAGCACGATCACCGGCGGCACCGTGCTGGCCGACGTGTACTCGCAGGGCGGCGCGAGCACGTTCGTGATGTCCGGGACGGCGATTGTCGACGCCTTCCTGTTCCTCGACGGCGGGACGCTGACCGGCGCGACCGTGACCGGAAACGCGTACATCGGGGCCGATGACCTGACGATCACCGACACCCTGTTCGACGGGGTCCTCGGCATCCAGGGGATGGCCCTCAGCGGCGACTCGGTGGTCAGCGGCAACGTGTTCCGCGGCTGCCGCACCGAGTACGACCTCGTCGACGCC
>JBEBJW010001762.1:0-1432 GCA_040079715.1 Myxococcota bacterium
TTCGATCCAGGGCGATGCCGTACTCCCGAGCGCTACGTACACGGTTCCAACGCCGCGATCACGCAGGACGTGAGGTGTCCAGGTGTCGAACCCGGGCGTAGAACCACGGTATGCCGCCGGGGTGAGATCTTCTTGATTCACACCCATCCGGTACTACAGAGCGATCCTGGCCACTTCTTCAGGGACTGGGACGAGCGTAGCAACGCGACCTGGGAGATGGTGTTGGATTGGTCTGGCAACGCCATCTTCTTTCGACCCGCGGATCCTGGGACGTTTCGCAACCCCCGAGACCTCGAGCGCGGCGGGTGGCTTATCGGCCTGCCCGAGTTCCGGACGGACTTCCTGGATGACGCTGGCGATATCGTCGGCTACCCTCAAGAAATGCTGGATGGGCTCGCGCGGAGGCCGTCGTGAGGTCCGAATCGTGCTTCGTCTGCCGCCGACCCATGATCGCGTTGTGCGACCACAGCGCCTTCTTCGACTCGTGGCTGTACGACCGGAGCGACGACGCGGAGCGCGTCATGAGCCTGGGTGCCTGGGGTTTCGCCCATGGACCGTGCCTGGCTGGGAGCCCGGCAGGCCCGCCGCTGAGCCGCCTCTATGGTCGATGGGCGCTGAGCGTTGGCGGGTACACGCTCGAACGAGCGTTGCCGGGTCACCGCCTCTTGAAGGGTCCGCAGCGGCCGCCGCTTGTACACACCTGGATGCTGTTGTCCGATCACGGTCCGTCCTGGACGCTACCACAGACAGAAGAGCGGACGCCCTACGAAGTTTTCGTCGACACCGGAACCCCAGAGCTGGTGGATGAACTCCGCGCTCGGGTCGAGCGGGGTCCCGTGCCGTTGACCTGGCTGCTCCAACGCGTCGTCACTCCGGTCTGGAACAACGAGTGCCTCGAGCGGGCGGTCATCACAGTCAATCCCATGCAGTTGCGCGAGTGGTACGGCGGCGAGATCGTGTTCTCCGTGTCCGGTCAGCGCGCGACGATGTCCCCTGCCGCCCTCGACCTCGTCCTGCAAGAGCGGTTGCCCGATTTCACGAGCCCCACTTGAGGTGGACGAGCAGACGGCGAGCCCGGGCCGACTGGGCCCTACGGACCACTCCGACGGCCCGAGAGGACGCGGCGAGCGTGGCCGAGCGCCTGCGGGGACTCCTCGTCCGCGCTGGCAGCCGGTGCGAGGGGGAGCGGGGCAACGCCCGCCGCCAGCAGTTCACCGAACGGTTCGGGCCAGGGAGCGGTGACGATGAGGAACGAGCAGTACATCGTGGGTGGAGTATCTCCCGGACGGCCGCGTCGAGGCCCTCCTGCGCATCGTCACCGACGACCACGGGACGTGGGGGAGAGCTACGCCGACGGGAGGTGGTGGAAGGACGGCTACGCCCTCAACTTCGTGCGTTACCCGCCCGCGAACAGCGACTACGTCCGGCAGGA
>JBEBJW010001763.1:0-1431 GCA_040079715.1 Myxococcota bacterium
TCGACTCCGAAGTCGGCCCCGGGTCGACCCAGGCGCCGCTTGCCGCCGCCAGCGGTCCGTCACCGCCGGCACGCTCCTCCACGGCACGCATCTGCCGCTGGGCGTGTGGGCCGATCGCGCGCAGGTTCGGATCAGCATCCCATCCAGCACGCGCCTCGCCGACCGGTACCAGATCGCCCGGTCCAGCGCGTGGGCCCTCAACCATCGGTTCTTCGCCATCGGCCGCGCGATCGACCTCGGCGACCCTCCCGTGCCTCACCCTCGACGAGCGGCCGTCCGGGTACCGGTCCGCCCGCCCAAACCCACCGCGACGCTGCCGACCTCGGCACCGGAGCCGCTGCGCACCCTCGACGATCGGCTCCGCCAGGACGCGGGACCCCGTTGCCAGATCCGCGTCGCCCTCGAGCTGCACCGACAGGTCGTGTGGACCACAGGCTATGCGCTCGACGATTCCCCGCTCGACCACTCGGGCCTGGTTTTCCCGCTGGACCGCTCGGGGCTGGTCTCGGGCGATCGGCCGGATTCGCCGCCGGATCCCGCCCCGACCACGCGAAGCTCCGATCCGATCGCCGCCGACGCCGCCCGATGGATCGAAGCCGCCGTCGCGCGACGGAAGCCGTCGAGCCGGTGGCTGCCGCGATGGATCGACGGCGCGTCTCACACCTGGCACCGTCGGTGGGACGAAGACGACGAACAGCTCCCCGATCCGCTGCTGATCGCGGTCCGGTGCCCCGCGCGTTCGTTGAAGCGCCTCGCTCCGTGGGACGGCCCAGACGGTGGTTCGTTCAGCGTTCCGCCGCCGGATTCCACGCCTCGAGCGCCGCCAAGGGGCCGGATAGGAGCGGACCGGGTGCGCCCGACGCCGATCTCGGAACCCCGTACACATTGACCGAGAACATCCGCCGGTCGCTGCGACCGCGGCAGGTGAAGCCGATGTCGTGGCCGGTCACCCGGACCCACCTGCACTCCGACGTGGTGCCCCAGTGCAGCGCGTTCGGGGCGTCCACCATCTCGACGCCCTTCGCCCGGATGATGGTGAGGCCGAAGGTGTCCCAGGCCCAGCCGGCAGCGCGATCGTTCGGCGCGAGCAGGGCGCGGTACTCGATCGCCAGCGTGTCGGTCGCGTACTCGTACGACAGGCCCCAGCCCTCGTGGCTCTGCTCGAGCCGCCAGTGCTCGAGGTCCGGGTCGACCGTCGTGTACTTCGCGGTGTAGTACGCCACGTCGGACGCAGTGAGCGCCACCCGCTTGTCCGCAGAGGTCACCGGTCGGGTCGGCGTACAGGCTGCCAGGAGCGCGAGCCACACCATGGTTCGTCGTACCGCGGATCCGACCCGCAATCGGTATCACCACGGTGATCCGGACCGGCGGCGACCGCGTAGGCAACGTCGGAGGTGGGGATGGGTCCCTGGTCACGCGGGTGGCTGGTGG
>JBEBJW010001764.1:0-1431 GCA_040079715.1 Myxococcota bacterium
CACCGTAGCTCACCGACCGCCCGCCGGTCGCGCCGAGGCCGAACGTCGCGTCGGTGTGGGTGCCGCCTCCGCTCGACACCATCACCACCCGCGGGTGGGCGCTGGCGCGGAGCAGCGGCAACAGCGCCTGGGTGACCCGCCACGGCCCGAACAGGTTCGTCTCCAGCACCACCGCCGCCACGTCGAGATCCGCCTTCGACGGGGTCTCGGCCCAGTCGGAGAACGCGGCGGCGTTGTTGATCAGGACGTCGAGCCCGCCCGCGGCCGCGATCACGTCCCGCGCGGCCTCCACCGACTCGAGCGAGGTGACGTCGAGCTCGAGCGGGCGGACCTGGAGGCCCGCGCGGGCGAGTTCGGCCGCCACGGGCTCCGCCTTGCCCTCCCGGGCGGACAGCCACACCGTCATCCCGCGCTCGGCGAGCTGGCGGACGACCTCCCGGCCGATGCCGTGGGCGCCCCCCGTCACGAGGGCCACGGGTCCGTCGCGCATCGTCCCTCCAGCGCGGCGCCGTAACCCGGCGACGGCGTCGCGCGCCGGACCCGCGTCGGCTGGCCGGGTCGCTGGCGAGGTACGCCGCGAACCCGGGCAGTGTCCCCGACGAGGGGCTCGGGGTGGGCACCCGACCGAAGGGCTCGGGGCGAGAACGAACGGCTCAGCCGACCAGCCAGGCCGGCGCGGGGTCGCCCGCCGCCTCGTCCCGCAGCCACCCGAGGTCCGGCATCAGCGGCGTGACCTCGACCCGGTCCACCCGGGGCGGCTCCTCGGTGCGGCGGCACCGGACCCACTCTCGCGCCAGCACCACGAACCCCGCGCAGCGGTGGCCGGTGTACCCCTCCTCGGGGTCGGCGACCGGCCGCCCGTCGATCGCGGCGATCAGCTCCCGCAGGGCCTGGGCGTGGGTCCGCGCGTGGTTCCCGATCGTGCAGCAGTCGAGCTCGTCCAGCAGCTCCGACGCCCGATCGCGCCGACCGGCCGCGGGTCGTCCTCCACCACCAGGACCGTCGTCACGGCGCCTCCGACCGCTCCCTATCCCCGCCGGAACGGCCCGATCGCCCGGAGCGCGCCGTCGAGGTCGCCGGCGGCGGTCCGCAGCTGCGCCTCGAGCTGACGGAAGTACAGCCCGAGCGCGTCCGTGACCCGCTCGCTCCGCGCATCCGTCGCAGCGGCGAGGTCCGTCGCCGACCTCACACCCCGCACCCAGTGCTCGCGCAGGATCCGGGCCACCGCGTGACGGGTTCGGGCGTTCACGTCGACCGCGGTGAACCGAAGCCCTTGTTCGAACCGGACGATCGCCTCGTCGATGCGGCCGAGCTCGCCCAGCACGAGGCCGAGCTCGATCAGCACCGGCGCGTACGCGTTGTAGTCACGGGCGCCGCGGAACAGGTCCACCGCCCGCTCCACCCACGGCATGGCCTCGGCGTACCGCCCCA
>JBEBJW010001765.1:0-1430 GCA_040079715.1 Myxococcota bacterium
GACCGGCGGCGAGGCTGGGGCAAGGGCACGGGCGTGGTCACTCCACCGTGAAGTTCCACGCCTTGCGGACCTCGACGTTCGGGGTCAGCGTCGCGGCCACGAACGCGACGTGGTCGGGGTGGTCCCGGTACACCGCCACGTCGGCCAGCCGGTCGAACCACACCGCGAACATCAGGTCCCACACCTCGGCGTCGGCGTCCGCCGGGCGCCCGACCTCGACCCGCCGGACCCCGGGGATCGTCGGCAGCACCCGCCGGATCTCGGCCGCGATCGCGTCTCGCCGCGACCGATCGGTCAGCTTCAGCAACACCAGCCGCTGGATCATCGGCGCGACCGTAACCCGGCCGCCCGGAGCAGCGACGCGCCCGGCAACCACAGCAGGCCCAGCACCAGCGGCCGCTGACCGCACGGGAGCCGATCGTCGTCGCGGTCCGGCAGGCGGGCGAGCCCGGCCCCGTACGCGCCCGGGCCGTCGGCGTCGGTCGGGGACGGCGGGTGGGCCCACCCCTGGAGCCGCGCGAACGCCTCGGCCGAGCTCAGGGAGGGGTCGTCCTGCATCACCAGCGCCACCAGGCCCGCGACCGCTGGGGTCGACGCGCTGGTCCCGTAGAACCCGACCGGGCCGTAGGTGACGCCGCTGAGCCCGTCGGGACCGGTGATGTCCGGCTTCGGCAGGCCCATCACCGTCGGTCCGCGGGACGAGAACCCCTCCGGCGGGCCGTTCCAGTACGCGGTGGCGCGGACCGCCCCGACCGCGGCCACCAGCGGGTGCGAGGCCGGGTCGCTGACCGAGCCCTCCGGCATCGGGTTCAGCAGGGTTCCGCCGCGGGCGATCAGGTTCACCGTGAGCCCGACCGACGCGCCGCGCCGGAGGCGGACCTCGAACCGGTACCAGTCCGGGGCGTCGACCACCGGCGGCACCGCGACGTCGAACGGGCGGCACGCCTCGTCGCCCTCCGGCGGCTGGCGCTGGTCGGACGTCGCGAGCACGTCGCCGTTCGGCCCGACCACCACCAGATCGAGGTCGGTGTCGCCGCACGCGTCGCCGAACTGGTTCCAGGTCAGGTACATCCCGACCGGCCGCTCGAGGTACAGCATCACCGCGTTGTCGCCGTCGCCGTCGAGCCGTCCGTCGTGGTCCGCGTCGACGTACGGGCCCGACCAGTGGAGCGCGCCGTCGTTGCCCGCGCTCTTGACCATCGTGATCCCGGCGTCGTGGAGCGCGCGGATCAGCGGATCGTGCGGCCCGGTGCCGTCGTAGAGCGAGTCGTTGTAGAACGACATCGACATGCTGATCACGTCGATCTGCTCGCGGATCGCCCACGCGACGGCGTCCTCGTACATCGTGAACGAGTTGTTGCGGACGAGGTGGAGCTCGGCATCGGGCGCGATCGCGTGGATCGCCTCGGCGCAGGCCCACCCGTGGACCC
>JBEBJW010001766.1:0-1430 GCA_040079715.1 Myxococcota bacterium
TCGTAGTACGAGTTGAACAGCGCGCCCCACCGCGGCTCGCGCGGGGCGATCCCGTGCGGCGCGAGCACGAACGTCTCGAAGAACCAGGTGGTGTGGGCGCGGTGCCACTTCACCGGGCTCGCCGACGGCATCGCCTGGAGCTGCTGGTCCTCCGGCGACAGCGGGGCGGCCAGCGCTTCGGTGCGCGCGCGCGTGTGGTGGTACTGGGCGAGGAGCTGGGAACGGTCCGTCATCCCGGTGGTGTATCGCCCCCGCGCAGACCGTTACGCAGCCCTCCCCCGCGACACCGCCCGGGATCGCGCCCGCGCCGCCCCGAACCGCGGTCCGTCCCGCGATGTCACTGGCCGAACGACGCCAGGATCCCGCTGCACGCGCCGATCAGCCCGATCCCCAGCATCACCGCCGCAACCAGGCACCCCATCGGGTTCGGCGGGGTCCGGACGTTCGCCTGGGGTGCGGGGTGCGGCACGTCGCCGAACGAGCGCTCGAGGCTCGCCGACTCGACGATGATCGCCTGGACCGGCAGGGTCTCGGTCGCCGGCGCGATCCCGTCGCGCTTCGCCACCGCGGTGCCGATCGCCATCACCTCGACCATCCCGCCGCCGATCTCCCGGATCGACAGCTTGTTGCCGATCACCTGGTCCGCGCCGAACCGCTTCGCCTCGGCCCGCAGCATCTCGACACAGTTGTGGCGCGCGTCGTACACCAGCGACGTGAGCTCGGGGATCTCCCCGCGGACCATCCCGCGCAGCGCGCTGCCCCACCCGCCGACCAGCCCGAGGCTGTACACCGAGGTCGCCATCACGAGCTGGACCGGCGCGAGCCCGACCGACGCGAGGTTCCACAGCTCCTCGCCGGTGAGCTCGCTGGTCGCGACGCCGTCCGGGCCGCTCGCCGGGGGCAGGCCCGGGTGGTTCGCCGCGGTGCCGGTCATCAGCAGCTCGACCGCGCCCGTCCCGTGGAACGGCTGGATCCGCACCACCACGTCGACCACCGCGTTCGCCCCGGCCTCGAACGCCTCCTTGCGCAGCCGCTCGAGCGCGAGGTGGCGGATCCGGTTGTACATGCTCGAGAACTCGGTGACCTCGCCCCGGGCCATCGTCCGGAGGCTGCCGGTGAACGACCGGCCGATCCCGAGCGCGTACGCGACGTTGCCCATCGCGAACCGGATCGGGTGGTACCCCGCGTCGAGGTGGCAGTACAGCTCCATCCCCGACGCCGCGGTGGTGAACGGCGCGGCGCCCGCCGGTGGGTCGGTGTGGACGCTCGTGCCCTGCGACAGGAACTCGATGTACCCCGCGAACGTGCGCAACTCGCTGATCACGCTCGTCACGCCGGTCGCGCCGCGGTCCTTCGCCTCGGCCGACATCCGCGCGATCGCCTGGTGGCGCCCCTCGGAGATCAGCGCCGTCACGTTCCCGAGCTCGCCC
>JBEBJW010001767.1:0-1424 GCA_040079715.1 Myxococcota bacterium
AGCGGAGGGTCGCCCGGAGGGCGGCGGTCCGAAGGCGAGCCATCGGCATCTAGCAGGCCGGGAACCTCGCGAAGCGAGCTTTCCCGAGGCCTGCTAGGGCTGGCGCGCGCTCGGGCGAGCGCGGCCGTCGCGGATTCGGCTCGACGCGACGGCACCGGACCCGACCCCCACCACCCAGAACGAGCCGAGCGGCCGTCCTGCCGTCGCACGCCCGCACGGGATCCCGTCGTGCCACCGACGCCTCCACCCGGGCGGTCCGGTGGCGAGGGGAGGTCCAGATCGGCCCACAGCGCGCGATCACGGCGCGATCCGGCACCCGGTGAGGTCGAACGGCGGATCGTTCACCCGGACGACCGTGCCGTCGATCATCGCCTGCGGATCCCCACCCCACGCCACGCAGTCCGCGATCCGCCCCGTCGCGTCGTACGCCGCGGCCGCGTACGACATCACCAGCGGCGACTCGAAGTGGGCCTGGCACCCGAACAGGGTGCTCACGTCGGTGGACCAGTCGACGATCGAGGCGTGGGTGTCGAGATCGCGCCGCAGCTCGTCCCACGTCGGATCGAGGCCCAACGGGTCGAGCGAGTGGGCGTCCGACCAGTTCGGCTCGATGTTGGCGGTCTCCTGCGCGAACACGACGCCGCCGGAGGTCGGCCCGTCGACGCACACCGTGTACCGGACGGCGTCGTGGGTCGGGTTGCACGTCACTGACGTCAGGGTGATCGTGGTCGCGCCGGTGGCGGTCGCCGAACGTCCGGCGCACGGTGACAGCGCGAGGCCGGTGTCGACGTCCGGCGCGGTGTCGAGGGTGGCGGTGTCGATGTCCGGAGAGGTCGGCGGCGGCTCGGACGGGGTCGACGGGTCGGTGTCCGTCGGCGCCGAGGACGAAGGGGACGACTCGGGGCTGCAGGCGGCCACCCACGCTGCCATCGCGAGGAACGAGCGGTTCATGGTCGGTTCTCCCGGCGGGCGTTCCCACCGGGGGGGTCCGGTGGGGTGAACATCGTACCTCGGATCACGGCAGAACCGGAGCGCAGACCCGACGTCCGTCGCGGGTCCACTGGCCGGGTGGCCGGACAAACACCGAGCGAGGGGCGACGTACGTCCGTCACCCGGGCGAAACACGGCGTCGCTCCATCGGCCAGGTCCTTGTGACCTCGCCGCGTCCGTGGCGCACCCGGTCCGACGCGACCGGCGGCCGTCGCGCTGAGGGCGAAGACCGGTGTCGAACGGACCTCACCCGCAGGAGCTTGCCCGCCGGACGCCCCTCAGAACCCGACGGCGACCGTCGCCCCGCCGACCACCGCCGATCCGGCGTACGACGCCGCCGGGACCTCGGACCCGGTCGCCTCGCGGCGGGCGATCGACATCAGCTCGACGAACGCGTCCGCCCGGAGGTGGTCCCCGACCGCGACCCCGCCCCC
>JBEBJW010001768.1:0-1423 GCA_040079715.1 Myxococcota bacterium
ACCTCCACCGCCGCGCGGGCGCACGGCCGATACGCTTCGGCGGCCTGGTACGCGCCGACGTACGCCACCGCCACCCGTCCGCGCTCGGGGGCGTCCGACGGCAGGGCGCGCAGCACGCGGCGGTAGGCTCGGGCCGCGGGCAGGTATCGCCCTGCACCGGCCAGGCGGTCGGCTTCGACGGTCGCGTCCGGTCCGCCCGGCTCGTCCGGGTGGGGCATGGCGCGCTCACCGTCGTCCAGCAGCCCGACGAGCTGGTGAACGTCGAGCGTGCCCATCCACTTGAGCACGCCCTGACCGGTGTTCGGATCGATCACCACCAGCATCGGCAGACCATCGAGCGGAAACTGCTCGAGAAACGAAGAATTCACGGGATTCGTGAGGTCGATCGAAAGCCAGACGAACCGTCCGGCGTGGTTCACGAGCGCCGCGTCGGTGAACACGGTGGCGCGCATGAACGCACAGCTGTGTCACCAGGGGGCCCACGCGTCGACGAAGATCGGCAGACGGCGTGCCTTGGCCTCGGCGATCGCGCGCGGAAGGTCGTCCTCGATGAACGGCAGGCCCGCAGCCGCCACGCCGTCGGTCGGCGCCGCGGCCTCCGTGATGGGGGGCGGCCCGGTGACCGCCGGCGGTTCCGCCGCGGTGGTCGAGGTGACGGCGTCGGCCGGCACCTGGGCTCCGGCGCGAGGGACGGCGGCGATCCACAGCGAGATCATCAACATCAACGTGACTCCCGCGCGGGCGACGGGTGCTCGCCGTGGGTCCGCAACACGGACACCGCTCGCTCGAGCGTGGTGGGCGACAGGTACTCGCTGACCCCGATCAGGCGGTGGGTGAACCGGCGGCGGAGGGCCGCGAGCGACGGATCGAACAACGCGGCCTCGCTGACCAGGTCTCCGAGCTTGTTCATCGCGGTCGGGCGGCCGGACGAGGCCTCGCAGATCTGCTCGAAGTGCAGCCGGAGCTCGGCGGCGTGGCGGACCTCGTACAGCTCGAGGCCGCGCTGGAGGTCGCCGCCGGAGACCAGCGCGTCCGCGGTGTTGTCGACCAGCCACTCGGCGGAGGTGAACGCCCAGCCACAGCCGGCCGCGGCCACCGGGTCGACCGACTGCGCAGCGTCGCCGATCAGCGCCATCCCGCGCCACGCCGGCGGTCGGGCGAGGTTCGGGAAGTCGACGAACCCGGCGACCTTCGAGATCCGCTCGGCCCGCGCCATGTCGGGCCCGTCCGGGAGATCGGTCCACGAGCGGAGGAAGTTGCCCTCGATGTCGGACTTGAACGCGTCCACCTCGGCCCGCGGCACCACGCAGACCAGCAGGGTGACACCGTCGTCGGTCGGCAGCAGGACGTTGAGCCGCGGCTCCCGCACCCACGCGCAGCTCGTCGGGAACGACGGACCGCGGAAGTACGCCTGGTAGATGAC
>JBEBJW010001769.1:0-1422 GCA_040079715.1 Myxococcota bacterium
CTCTTCCGGCGCCTTGTCGATCTGATCGTACGCCAGGAACTTCGCGCCGCCCTTCTGGGCCAGAACCTTGGTGATCGCCGCGGTCAGCGTCGTCTTCCCATGGTCGACGTGGCCGATGGTGCCGATGTTCACGTGCGGCTTGTTACGCTCGAACTTTTCTTTGCCCATCGCGGCGACTCCGACATGATGGTTGACGAAGGAGTGGAGCCCATGACCGGACTTGAACCGGTGACCTCGTCCTTACCAAGGACGTGCTCTGCCAACTGAGCTACATGGGCATCCGAACTGGAGCGGGAAACGGGACTCGAACCCGCGACCCTCAGCTTGGAAGGCTGATGCTCTACCAACTGAGCTATTCCCGCATGCGGCAATCTTGCCGATGCCGCGAAAGGAGTGGGGGGAGCTGGATTCGAACCAACGTAGGCAATGCCGACGGGTTTACAGCCCGTTCCCTTTGGCCACTCGGGCATCCCCCCAAGAAAAAACAGCGATTCAGAGAACGTTCGGACGGGATCGACATGCTGGCGAAGGGACTCGAACCCGCAACCTGCTGATTACAAATCAGCTGCTCTACCAGTTGAGCTACGCCAGCTCACCCGCACCTGAAGGACCCGGTCACACGGCAGACCGGCCCGGCGGGGGGTTCCTTAAGAGATCGTCGGGCGGGCGTCAAGCCCTACGCACCGCCTCGGAATCACCGCGCCGATCACTGGGCCGATCACCGGGTCGAGAACCAGGCAGCGGGCAGCGTTCCGCCGAGCTCGAACGCCTGGATCCGGATCTGATCGCGGGACTCGGTCCGGCCGTCCCTCCGCACCACCGTGACCGCGAACGGGACCTTCGCCGACCCGACTGACCGGTATTCGGCGTACTCTCGTACCACCGCGTCCTCGTCGAACCGCACGCGGCGGATCAGGTGGTCGTCGCGCCCCACGTCGAGCTCGATCGGGCCGGTCGTCGCGTCGCCCCCGAACGACAGGGTCACGGTGGGGCCGCCGCTCGGCTCGCCCGCTCCGGCGACCTCCATCTCGGCGAACTCGCGCCGGCTCGCGACCGTCGGGCCGACCGCCAGGACCAGGGGCAGGACCTCCAGCGGCCCGAGCGCCTCCACGATCTCCCTCGTGCGGTCGAGGTCCTGGGCGACCCACCCGCCGTCTCCCACTGCGAGCTCTGCTTTGCCGCCGACGATCCGGGTCCGGCTCGACGGGATCCCCTCCCCGCTGACCTCGACGTACACGTCCGCCCCGCGAGACGCCCACCGATGGTGGATCACGCGACCGTCCGGCAGCGTCCGATCGTACCGGAAGTCGACCGGGCCAGCCGCGATCCGGTCCCGGAACGCCCGATCCGACCCGTGCGCCGCGGCGACGCGCGCCAGCTCGGGACCGGCGTCTACGTCGTCGTCGGGGGCGGGGACGACCG
>JBEBJW010001770.1:0-1422 GCA_040079715.1 Myxococcota bacterium
CCTGGCACCGGAACTTGACGGCAACGACGCCGTGATCCTCACGTACCGCGGCAACTCCGGCGCGGCGTTCAATGCGGAGCTCGACCTCGACGGGCTGTGGCGGTCGCTCGGGGTCGAGCGGGTCGGCGACGCGGTCCGGTTCCGCGACGACGCGCCGGAGGCGGCGATCCGCAAGGCGATGACGGCGCCGGCTCCCGCTGCGACGCGATAAGCGCCCGCGGTGGGGTGCGCGGTGGTGTGGTGGCTGGCGGTGGGCGCGGTGGCGTCGCAGTGGGACGGGCAGTCGGCGGACGTGGTGGCCTCGGCGGTGGTGCCGCTGCCGCGGGCGGCGATCGAGGCCACCCTGTCGGACTGGAAGGGGTGGCAGGCGGTGGTGCCGTGCGCGGAGGTCTGGCAGATCGGCGACCCGTCGGCCGGGGTCGGGGCGGAGGCGACGGCGGTGTGGACGCTCGGCCCGCTCCGCCGGCACAAGGTGTCGCGGATCGTGAAGATCGAGCCGGGGCTGGTGCTCGAGACCGAAGCGGCGGGGTCGAACGGGTGGTTCACCCAGGTGACCTACGCGGACTCGCCGTCGGGTGGCACGCTGGTCACGTTGACGACGCCGCTCGGCACGCCGAAGTGGCCGGTGGCGAAGCTGTTCTTCACCAAGGTGAAGCCGGCGTGGGAGGCGTGCTACCGCGACACGCTGACCCGGCTGGCGATGGCCCCGCCCGCGCCGTGAGGCGCACCCGAGGCGCTGCCGCAGGACGGGTGGGCGGTCGGGACGGCGCGAGCGACCGCGGCTGCTGCTACTCGGGGTTCGTCCTGGGCGCCGACCGCGAACCCGAGGCCCGCCGGCGGGCCGCGAACACCTCCGACAGCGGATCCACCAGCGGGCGGAGCGACCCGTCCGTCTTCGCCAGCGCCTTCGCCACCCCGTGCAGGGTCAGCGACTGCTGGTAGACCTCGGCAGACCACACGAGCTTGCTGTCGTCGACCCACCGCTGCAGCTCGGCCAGGGTCTCGGACATCCCGGACAGCGCCGCGAGGTTCTCGATGTCCTCCATCACCGCCTCCGGATCGTACCCGGCGACCGCCAGCAGCTCCGGGCGCTGCTTGGCGAGCAGCGCCAGGTCGCGCGCCGCGTCCAGCACCCGGACCGGGGCCCGCAACACCTCTGCCCGCTCGGCATCGGTCAGGTCGATCACCAGTGGCGGCGCCAACAGCTCGCGGACCTTCGCCAGCGCAGCACGCGCCTCGTGGACCGCGATCCGGAGCGCGTTCGTGTCTACCCGGGTCAACTCCATCGTTCCCTCCTGTTCGAACGAGCCGCTATCCGGCCAATCGATCGCTGACCAGCCGGGCGTATGAACTTGCGCCCATGGCTCGTTGGCGTGATCCACCCTGCGCGAGGGACGCGGAGGGCGCCGCAGGCGGTCGAGC
>JBEBJW010001771.1:0-1415 GCA_040079715.1 Myxococcota bacterium
GGGCGTGATGGCAGACCGGGACCCGCTCGTCGACGGGTACGATCGGCTGGCGGCGGCGTACGCGGACCGGCTGTGGACCGAGCTCGACGACAAGCCGATCGACCGGTGGCTGCTCGAGCGGGTGGCGCGCGAGGCGGTCGGGCCGGTGCTCGACGTGGGGTGCGGCCCGGGCCACGTCACCGCGTTCCTCGCCGCCCACGGCGCCGACGCCCGCGGGCTCGATCTCGCGCCGGGGATGGTCGAGGTCGCGCGGGCCCGGAGCCCGGGGCTGGCGTTCCAGGTCGGCGATCTGCGCGCCCTGCCGTACCCGGACGCCACACTCGGGGCGGTGGTGGCGGCGTACTCGCTGATCCACGTCCCGCGCGACCAGCTCGTCGCCGCGGTGGCCGAGCTCGCGCGGGTCCTCCGGCCCGGCGGCCTGCTGCTGGCCTCGGTCCACGCCGGGTCCGAGACCCTCCGGCCCGCCGAGCTGTGGGGGATCCCGATCGCCATCGACTGGAACTTCGTCGAGCCGGAGGTCCTGTTCGGCGCCGCCGAGGCGGCCGGGCTGGTCCCGCTCGAGCGGCTGGTCCGCTGGCCGTACCCGACCGAGCACCCGAGCCGCCGGTGCACCCTGCTCGCCGCGCGGCCCCGGGACGAGGGGCCTGGGCGCTCCGTCGGGTGACGCGCAACGATTCGGTTGCGCGACGCTCCGTCCGGCGATACCTGCAACCAGGAGGTTGCAGATGACGACCGATCGAATCGAGCGGACGATCCGGATCGAGGCGCCGCGGGCCCGGGTCTGGCGGGCGATCACCGACGCGACGGAGTTCGGGGCGTGGTTCGGGGTCCGGCTGGACGGCGCGTTCACCCCCGGCGGGGTCGTCCGGGGCGCGATCACCAACCCGGCGTACCGCCACCTGACGCTGGAGCTGACGGTCGAGCGGATCGAGCCCGAGCACCTGTTCTCGTACCGGTGGCACCCGGCCGCGATCGTCCCGGGGGTCGACTACGGCGCCGAGCCCACCACCCTGGTCGAGTTCCGCCTCGCCGACGACGGGGCCGGCACCCGGCTCGCGATCGTCGAGTCCGGGTTCGACCGGATCCCGCTCGCCCGCCGCGCCGAGGCGTACCGGCTGAACGACGGCGGGTGGAAGGTCCAGGCCGACGCGATCGCCCGCCATGTCACCGGAGGCTGACCGCGGCCCGACGGGGTCCGCGGCCCCGCTGTTCGCGGCCCTCGGCGACGACACGCGCCTGCGGCTGCTCGCTGACCTGGGCGCCGGCGGTCCCCAGTCGATCACCCGCCTGACCGCGGGGACGACGGTCAGCCGCCAGGCGGTGACGAAGCACCTCCACGTCCTGGCCGACGCGGGGCTCGTCCGCGGCGTGCGGCGGGGACGCGAGCAGCTGTGGGCGGTCGAGCGACGTCGGCT
>JBEBJW010001772.1:0-1412 GCA_040079715.1 Myxococcota bacterium
TAGTACTCGAGCGCGGTGTGCAGGTTGTCCACCGGCTGATCGTCGAGGTCGTGGTTCATCACGAACACCGGGTCGACGGTCATCTCGACCGCGTCGAGCGACGAGGTCATCCGGGTCAGCCGGGGGTGGTCGTCGAGCAGGCGCTGGGCGGCGCGCAGCGGCGCGAGCACCCGGGCCTCGAGGTCGTCGGTCGCGAGGACCGGGTCGAACCCGTCCGGGACGCTGTACGTCGACGTGCAGCCCGGGCACTGCCAGATCTGCGCCGCGGTCGCGGCGTCGACGTGGAGCTGGTCGGCGATCACCAAGAACACCTCGGGCGGCGCCGTGACGAGCTCGTTCCGGAGCACCGTGACCCACATGTACGGGTCGTCGATCTGCCTGAGGACGTCCTGGGCGGGCTCGCGCGTCAGGAACGCCCCGATCTTGGCGGTCGGCCCGAAGTAGTCGGTCGCGAACGCGTGGCCGCCGGCCTCGTTCGCCGCCGCGGTGATCACCTCCGGGTAGTTCGACCCGGCGGTCCACCAGTCGATCGCCGCGTCGTTCACCCGGACGTGCAGGTAGCTCTCCGGCACGCCGCGCCCGGCGCCGAACAGGTACACCTCCATCCGCATGTCCGGGGTGGCCGAGATCGACGTCAGCTGGACCGGGACCGTCGCGCGGACGCCGGGGTACCGCAGGCCGAGCGGCGCGAGGTCGCCGGTGGTCCGGTCCGGGGCGAGCTTCAGCGCCACGAAGTACGACCCGTCGGACACGTACGGCGCGAGCACGTCCTCGAACGTGTCCGGCAGGATGTACCCCTGGGCGTTCAGCCACCCGAGCAGGTCCTCGGACGAGTCGCCGCGGAGGGTCACCGTCTCGTACGGGCCGACCGCCTGGGTCCCGACCACGTCGACGTCGAACCCGCTGTAGTCGTCGTCGTCGCCGGATGACGCGACCGCGTCGTACGACCCGACGGTGTCCTTCGTGGTGCTCTCGTTGTCCTCCCGGCACCGCCCGTCGTCGGAGATCCGGAGGGTGAACGTCGGGAAGGTCGCGAGTGCTACCTGGGTGAACAGCTGGCTGGTGGTGACGAACAGCTCCGGCACCTCGGGGACCGGTACGATCCACGCGAAGTCGGGGGCCTGGCCCTCGAACGTGATCTGGACGTGCATCTCGACCTGGTTGGCCTCCTCGTCGACCCCGAACACGATCCGCTCCGCGGACTGGAGCACCGGCGGGGTCGGACCGCCGTCGCAGGCGAACCCGCCGCAGGCGGAGGCGGGGTCGAGCAGCAGGCGCACCAGGGTGAATCCGAGGGACATGGTGGTCTCCGGCGAATGGGGGAGGGGAGCGCCCTCCCGCGTGGGGAGGGCCAGTGATGAACGATCCCGGAGCCGGATCAGCGCGCGCCGCTGCCGCCGGTGGTCGCAGGG
>JBEBJW010001773.1:0-1412 GCA_040079715.1 Myxococcota bacterium
CGCGATCGACGGCCGCGGGGTCGTCGGCGCGAGACACCGCCGCCAGCAGCGCCGGGTCGAGCCCGCCGAGGTCGGCGACCACCCGGGCGGGGCGCGCGTCCCCCGCGTCCACCCGGGCCCGGAGCCGATCGAGCCACGCGGAGCCGTCCGGTGGGAGCAGGCCCCACGCGCCGATCGCGTCCACGACGGGCGACGAGAGCGCAGCCTCGACCGCGCCCCGCGCCCCGGCCGCGATCGCGACCTCGGCCCCGAACGGGTCGGACGGGAGGTGGACCAGGTGATCCGGCCAGCACAGCGCGAGCTGGGTGTTCGCCCAGTCGCGGACCGCTCCGGGCGGACCGTCGGCGAGCGACACCAGGGCGTCGCGATCGTGGAGCGGGGTCGACATGCCGGAAGAGGATACTCACGTCGGCAGGGGAGAGCACGGGATGGGCGAGCAGCTGTACCTGCGCCAGCTGGCGGCGGGGCGCGACTTCGGGAAGGGCGACCCGGTCGCGCGGATGATGGAGAACTTCGTGTACCTGATCGGCGACACCGAGGCGCGCGAGTGCCTGGTGGTCGATCCGGCGTGGGACGTGGCGGGGATCGTCGACGTCGCCCGCCAGGACGGGTACGCCGTGGTCGGCGCGCTGGTCACCCACTGGCACCCGGATCACGTCGGCGGCGCGATGATGGGCCACGACGTCCAGGGCCTGGCCGAGCTGATGGCCGTCGCCCCGTGCCCGATCCACGTCCACCGCGGCGACGTCGAGCTGGTGAAGATGGTCACCGGGGTGTCCGACACGGATCTGAAGGTCGTGTCGTCCGGTGACAAGGTCAAGGTCGGCGCGATCGAGGTCGAGTGCCTCCACACGCCGGGCCACACGCAAGGTTCGCAGTGCTTCCGGTGCGGCCGGGCGCTCGTGTCGGGCGACACCCTGTTCAACGACGGTTGCGGTCGGACCGACCTGCCCGGCGGCGACATCGAGGAGATGTGGCGGACGCTTTACGAGCGGCTCGCGGCGTTGCCGGCCGATCTCGTCCTGTACCCGGGCCACGACTACGGCAAGCGCCCGCCGACCCCGCTCGGGGAGGTCCGCCAGTCGAACTCGGCGCTGAAAGCCCCGGACTACGCGACGTTCCGCCGCCTGCGGGGGCGGTGATGGAGGCCGGGTCGTCGTGGCTCGCCGCGGCGGCTGCGGCGCTGTTCCTCGGCGGGCTGTTCGGCGAGACGCGGGTCCTGCTCCGGTGGCGCGCGGATTGGTACTTCCTCCCGGGGTTCCCGATCCGGGGGAAGCTCGTGCCGATCCACCACGCGCCGGAGGGGAGCGGGGCCACCGCGACCGTCCGGTGGGAGGTCAGCGCGCCGAACCTGGTCCGGTTCTGGGCCGAGCCGGGCTCGCGGGCCGCGCCGTCCGGGCTGCACGGGGTGG
>JBEBJW010001774.1:0-1410 GCA_040079715.1 Myxococcota bacterium
GAGTCGCAGTCCTCCCAGCCCTGGGCGAGCAGGTTGATGTAGTCGGACCACGTCTCCACGGTTTCGCGCTTGTACACGACACCGGACTGGTAGAGGCCCGGAAGCTCCGGGTTCTCCAGCAAGATCCGGTGATTGACGCGCGCCAGCCAGTTGAGCAGGCTCACGGCGTCGATCTCCGAGAAGGCGAGGGCGACCGTGATGTTCACGCGTCACTCGATCCGGCAGCGGAAGGGCCCGTCGCTGGTGAGCCAGATGGTCGCCTTGTGCGAGGGCTTGACGAGGCCCCCGAGCACGGTGACCGCCCGGACCCACGGAAGCAGCGTGAGCGCCGGGGCGTCCTTCGTGAACGCCTCGGTGGCGCTCGACGTCACCCGCGGCGTCTCCAGCACGTCGATCCAGTTGATCTTGTCGATGCTGGTCTGGAGCTTGGCGCGGACGTTCTGCTTCCCGTCGCCGACCATCGTGAGGATGGCGTGGACGCCGAACGTCTGGTCGGTGTCGGGGGTGTTGTCCTCGGCCGAGGGCTGGACGCGCAGCGCCATCCCGACCTGGTCGGTGATCACGCCCTCGGCGGCCACGACGAGCAGCTTGTAGGTGTTGCGATGGAGCTTCATGGGTTCACCTGGTTTCAGATGGAGAGTTGGAAGACGGCTCGGAATCGGATGCCGGGCGGCGTGAGCACGGTCACGGAGCCGGCGGCCCCGAGCGGCAGACCGCCCGACGGCTGTTCGCTGCCCAGGATGGCGGCGCGCACGTCGCCCGAGCCGTCGAGGACGGTGACGCGAACGCTCGGGAGGTGGAGGGGATCGGCGACATCGACGCGCAGGTGGGTCGCGAACGGCGGGACGGCGACCGGGATGACCCCGACGCTCTCGCCCGGCCCACCTGCGCGCACCTCGAACTGGTTCGCGGAGACGCAGTACCCGTCCGAGACGTTGCACCCGACGCGGTTCTCGACCGACGCCAGGTTGACGACCCGCAGGGACAGCGACGACGCGAACACCGCGAACCGCGTGGCGCGCGGGACGGTGAGCCGGGCTTCCTGCCCGGAACCGTCGCCGCCCGACCACGCCGCGTACAGCTCGAACGGGCCGGCGTTCGCCGAGTACGCCTCGACGATCCGCCAAGCCCCTGCGCACGCCTCGGCGCGGAGGAGGTCCACGGACACCGGCTCTTTGCCGGCGGTCGCCGACACCAGTCTCTCCTGGTGCGAGCGACGCGACAGGCGCGTGCTGGTGGACATGGCCTACCCCCGCCCGCTCAGCACGGGGTGTTGAGCGGCTTGTAGCCGATGAGGGTCGCCGTGGTCCGCGTCGCTGCGGTGCCGGACGTGCCCTTGATGATGATGTCGAGCCCCGGCCGGATCTTCTGGCCGTTCAGGATGCCGCGGAGCATCCCGGTGGACGCGAA
>JBEBJW010001775.1:0-1409 GCA_040079715.1 Myxococcota bacterium
GGGCACGGCCGCGACCCCGCACGGCGCCCGACGGCCGCAGGCCGGGCCGCCCACCAGTGCCCTGCAGGACGCGGTCACCGATCCGGTCGGTCGACGGTCGGGTCCGGCACGACGAGGCGGGTCCGGTCCCGCGGGACGAGGTCGATCACCAGGATCTCCGGAGCCGCGGGGCGTTCCCGCGTTCCATCCCGATGCCCCGCGACACGAGCAGCCAGCGGTCGTCGCCGAGCGCGGTCGGGATCCCTCCGCCGGCGTCGCGGCCGACCCACGCCAGGGTCAGCGGGCCGAGCCACGGGAGCTGGACCCCCGCGTCACCGCGCGGCGAGCACGTGCCGGCCTTCGACCCCCACGTCGAACACGGTCAGGCTGACCCGGTTGGTCACGAACAGCTCGGTGCGGCCCCACGCGCCGATCCCGGCCCCGAACCGGAGGCTCGAGTACTGCGACACGAGGCCGCCGCTCGGGAGCTGGGCGATGGTGGTCATCGCGCCGGTCGCGACCTCGATCCGCACGAGCTGGCCCGTGCCGATCGCGACGACGTACACGTTGCCGCACGTGTCGGTGGTGATCCCGCCGAGCTGGTCCGGGCTCGACCCGACCGGGCGGGCGTCCGGGCCCCACGCGCCGTCGGCGCCGCGGTCGAGCGCGACGACATCCGAGCCGGCGCCGCCGAGCGGGCCCTCGGACACGACGAGGTACAGCACCTGCTCGTCCGGGGACAGCGCGAGGTTGTTCGGGTAGTCGAGCTCGGCGATCACCGTGATGTCGCCGGACTCGACGTCGATCTGGCGGACGAGGCCGTTGCGGGTGTACTCGGTCGAGTAGACGTACCCGTCGACCCCGACCTCGAGCCCGTTCGGGAACACGATCCCGCCGAGGACGGTGGTGGTGGCGCCGGTGTCGTAGGTCACCTTTCGCAGCGCGCCGGTGTCCGGCTGGGCGACGACGACGTCGCCGTTCGGCAGGCTGCGGATCCCGGCCGCGTCGGACCCGATGTTCGGCGACACGAGGTGGCTCGCGCCGGTCCGCTCGAACGCCGCGAGCGACGTGTTGTCCTGGGTCAGCAGGTACCCGAGCTTGTCGAAGTCGAAGTCCTCCTCGGTGTGGACCACACTGGTGGTGAACCCCTCGAACGGCCCGGCGGGCAGGCTCCCGCACGACTCGGGGGCGGTGGTGCCGTCGTCGTCGTCGTCGCCGAGGGTCGGGGCGCCGGTGTGGGTCGACGTGGCGGGTCCGGTGTCGGTCGGGCCGGCGTCGGTGCCGTCCGGGCTGCCGGCGACGTCGGTGGGGCCAGGGTCCGGGCCGACGCAGCCGGTGACGAGCGAGATCCACACCATCGCGACCCCCTGGCGGTTCGCGGCCATCATCGCCCGTCGTCGGGCTCGGCGCCACAGCCCGGCTCCCCGGCT
>JBEBJW010001776.1:0-1406 GCA_040079715.1 Myxococcota bacterium
CGCCGACCTCGTCGTCGGCGCCCCGTTCGACGCCACCCAGGCCGTGGACGCGGGGGCCGTGTACCTGTTCACCGACCTGTTCTGACGAGCCAGGTCGGATGCGGCGAGGGGCCGGCCGGACCGGGATGGCTCCCCGGTGGGGCCACCCTCGGCCCTCGACCTCCGTGCGAATCATCGCGATCGGACCGCTGCGACCAGCGCGGCCAGCCACGCCCGTGCGTCCGGTCGGGCGCTGGCACTCGAACCCCGAGGAACGCTCGCTCGTGCGGGGCTGAAATTGTCGGTTCAACCGCCGTCCGTTGTCGGCGCACCTGCCGTGGTGGCGCATCCGCGAAGGTCTTCATCGCGACGGTCGACACTGCGTGCGATTGCGATCTAAACTCTGCGCACGGAGGCGCCGAAGTGTCAATCGAAGCCATCCACTTCGGCGACCTGGTCGATCCGATCGACGCCGCCGACCCCAGGACCTGGAACGCGACCCACGACGCGCTCCACCCGAACGACGACCCTGAGGTCCGGTGGACGAACGCCGCGAGCACCGTCGGGTGCCTGGTCGAGCATCTGACCGAGGACGACAACGGGCTGGACCACTGATGACCCACCATTTGTTGGTCATCCTCACTGGCTGCAAGATTGAGCCGGAGATCCCCACGCCCATCGTGGCCGACACGATCTGGTACGGCCAGCAGACCCAGGACGAAGCGGGTCGGGCGCTGGACGTCGGGACCGTGTCCGGAGTGGGCTCGGTCCTGGTCGGGACCCCCTCGGAGTCACGTGACCCCGAGTCCCGCGACGGTGGCGCGTATCTCCTCGACGGGTCGGCGCCCGATGGCGTTCTGGACGAGGTCGCGGCCGCCACGATGAGTCCCGCTACCGCGAGCCAGTTCGGGGGCAGCGTTGCGATCCTGGGAGACCTCACTGGCGACGGAATCGACGATCTGGGCTTGACTGGCGTCGACGAGGCGGAAGGTCCACCGTCGTCCGTCCACCTCTACGCGGGTCCGGTGACTGGAGTCGTCGCCGCGGAACAGGCCTGGATGCAGCTCGCATTCGACCCTCTCGACGAGGGACCGAATTGGCTGACCGACTGCGGCGACCTGAACGTCGACGGGGTCGACGACCTGTGCGTCGGCGCGAACGGAGGCGTCCTCGGCGCCACCTCGCAGGCCGCGGTGTACTACGGGCCGATCGCGCAGGGGCAGCTGGGGTTCGGCAAGAGCTCCGTGGTGCTGACCGCCGACGCATCCGAGTGCGCTGGCCAGGCCGTCGACGGCGAGGCCGACCTCGACGGCGACGGCGCCCCGGAGCTGGTGGTCGGCGCGCCATGTCGGAACGGCCACGACGGCGGGCTGTACGTAGTGTCGGACCCCGGGACCGGGACCGTCCCCCTCGCCGACCACCCCGCG
>JBEBJW010001777.1:0-1405 GCA_040079715.1 Myxococcota bacterium
GCGTCGGCGAGCGGCTCGGTGCCGGGGATCAACGGCAGCCCGAGGGCGCCCATCGTGGTCCGCGCGAGGGCCTTGTCGCCCATCGTCCGGAGGTGCCGGGGCGCGGGACCGACGAACGTGAGGCCGGCGGCGGCGCACCGCGCGGCGAACCCCGCGTTCTCGGCGAGGAACCCCCATCCGGGGTGGACGGCCGAGCACCCGTGGTGGAGGGCGACCTCGATCAGCGCGTCGACGTCGAGGTACGACGCGGCCGGGCGCGGTCCGCCGATCGTCGCCACGACGGTGGCGTCGGCGAGCCACGCGGCGTCACGGTCGGCGGCGCTGGCCACGGCGACGACCTCGACCCCGAGCCGTCGACAGGTTCGGAGCACCCGCGCGGCGACCTCGCCGCGGTTCGCGATCAGGATCCGTCGGAACATCCGACCCGGCTAGCGTGCCCGCGGGCGGCTGGCCACCGGGCTCGGCAAGGCAGCGAGACCACGAACCTCAGCCGGGCTGACCGGGCGTCGACGGCGCAGGCGGCGGCGCAGGCGGCGGCACCGGGGACAGATCGACCCCCCGCCAGTCCTGCCGGTGCACGTGGACCAGGAACGCGACGGAGACCCCGAACATCACGACCATCCCGTATTGCGCGGGAGTCAACCCGAGATACCGCGCGTCCTGGTGCTCGAGGTCCGTGTTCCGGAGGAACTCGAGCAGGAACCGGACCGGGGCGTACAGCGTGGCGAACCACCCGAGGAAGAACCCGGGGACCCGGTCGATCCGCCCCCACCGCGCGAACAGCACCATCACCGGGATCAGCAGCGCCGCCTCGTACAGGCCGAGCTCGTGCCGGATCCCGTGGGCGTACGAGGCCCCGGCGACCCACGGGCCGAACCCGTGATCGAAGTCCATCGCGAGCGGGAACGTGGTCACCTTGCCGATGTGGTCGTGCACCACCCCACACCCGAGCCGCCCGAAGAACCACCCGAACGGGAACCCGAACGCGATCACGTCCGCGTGCCGGAGCGCCGGGATCTTCCGCCACACCCGATAGTACAGCCACGCACCGATCACGGCGCCGAGGAACCCGCCGGTCGACGAGAACCCCTCCCACACCCGCAGGATCGCGAGGATCCCGGACTCCTGGAGGCGCTCGGGGAAGTAGAACAGCACGGTGACCACGTGGGCCCAGAAGAACCCGGACAGCACGGTGACGACCGCCCCGTCGACCACGTCCCGCACGTCGAGCCCGAGCCGGATCCCGCGGTGGCGGGCGATCTCGAGCCCCACGACGAACCCGATACAGACGAGGATCTGCCACGGGTCGAGCGGGATCACCCCGACGCCGGGGATGTCCAGGTTGTACACGTGGAGCTGGAAATACGGAATCGCTGCGATCACGGTTCACACACCGAAGTAGTTC
>JBEBJW010001778.1:0-1405 GCA_040079715.1 Myxococcota bacterium
CGGGCTCGGCCGCGGGCTCGGCCGCGGGGTCCGCCGCGGGCTCCGCCGCGGGCTCCGCCGCCACCGGCGCTGGCGCGACCGGCGGCGCCGCGGTCTTCGGTACACAGCCCACCCAGCACAGCACGAGGACCACGGGCGCACACTCCACGAGCGGCGTATCCTACCCGGATGTGGCTCCCGTGGTGGCTCGCCTGCAGCCGTGACCCCGAACCCGCGCCGTCCTCGGCCCGCCCCGACGACGGCGACACCCTGGTCGTCGGGTTCGCGTTCGATCCCGGGTCCGCGAACCCGCTGGTGCTGCCGTACACGGTGTCGCACATGGTCGCCGACCTGGTCGAGCCCGGCCTGGTCCGCCGGCTCGACGAGCCCGAGGGCATCGTGTTCGAGCCGGTCGTGGCCCGCGCCGCCGCGTGGTCCGACGATCGACGGACGTTGACCTACACCCTCCGCGACGACGTCCGGTGGGGCGACGGGACGCCGTTGACCTCCGCCGACGTCGCGTTCACCTGGTCGCTGATCGCCGACCCGGCGGTGGCGTCCAATTGGCACGGCGACGCCGCGTTCGTCGACGGGGTGGACGCGCCGGACCCGACGACGGTGGTGTTTCGGTTCCGCGAGGCGCGCAACCCGGTGCTCCAGCAGATCGTGACCGCCCGCGGCATCCTGCCCGCGCACCGCCTCCGGACGGTCGACCGCGCGACCCTCCGGGGACACGAGAGCGTGCGGGACCCCCTCGCCAGCGGACCGTGGCGGATCGCGTCGTGGGCGCCGGACGACCGGATCGTGCTCGAGCCGAACCCGGCGGCCCCGGCGGATTGGCATCCGCACCTCGATCGAATCGTGATCCGGATCCTGCCCGAGTACACGACCCGGCTGATCGAGCTCGAGCGCGGCGCGATCGACCTGCTCGGAGAGGTCGAGGTCCCGGACGCCGCCCGTCTCGCCGCCGATCCGAAGATTCGCCTGGTCCGCACGGAGGCTCAGCAGGTCCACTACGTCGGCTGGAACCTGGCCGACCCGCGATTCGCGGCCGTCGAGGTCCGCGAGGCGCTGGCGATGGCGATCGATCGCGACGCGCTGGTCCGCGAGCTGTACACCTCCGGTGACGCCCGGTACGCGCGCCCGGCCGTCGGGACGATCAGCCCCCGGTATGCCTCGTATGTGGCG
Organism: Myxococcota bacterium; assembly: GCA_040079715.1. Lineage (GTDB taxonomy): Bacteria > Myxococcota_A > UBA796 > UBA796 > JACKER01. Next base: position 1,168 of record JBEBJW010001778.1, read on the forward strand.
CCGATCACGCCGCTGCCGTACGACCCGGCGGCTGCGCGGGCCCGGATCCCGCCCGGGACGCGGTTCTCGCTGATGGTCGCGACCGGGACGCCCGAGATCCTCCGGCTCGCGACCGTCCTGCAGGCGGCGTGGAAGGCGGTGGGGGTCACGGTCGATCTCGAGCTGGTCGAGCCGACGCGGTTCAGCCAACGGGCGCGCACCAAGGAGTACGAGGCCATCCTGTGGAGCTTCGGTGCCA
>JBEBJW010001779.1:0-1405 GCA_040079715.1 Myxococcota bacterium
CCCAGCGCGAGCTCGGATCGGCCGTCGCCGTCGACGTCGTCGAGGACCTCGATTGCGTCACCGAGATCGTCGGCCGGGCTCCCCTCGCTCCACCGGATGTCCGCGTCCGCCTCCGCCAGGTCCGCCTCCCACGGCCCGGGGAAGTGGAGCACCCCGTCCAACGTCGACGTCACCAGCTCGTCGAGCCCGTCTCCGTCGGCGTCCCACCCGGTCAGCTCGTACGCGGTGCCGGTGAGCCGCCGCACCGCCTGGTCTCGGGTCGCCTCGCCCCGGAGCGTGGGGTCGAACGCGAGGACCTCACCGACGAACGAGGTCTCGCCCGAATAGCCGTCCGGGGCCGACACGATCAGCTCAGTGCCGACGCCGGTGAGATCGAGGTACGCCACCCGGACGCCGAGCCCGCTCTGGTTGCCGACCGTCCCATGGATCACCAGAACCGCAGCGTCACCGGGGCGCTCGGTCCCCACCGGCAGTCGATCGAACAGGTGGACGGTGCCTCCCTGGTCCTGGGTCTTCGACCCGAACAGCGCCCCCACCGCGTACGACGAACCGTCCGGCGCGATCGCGATCGTCGCGCCGAACGAGCTACCCGAGTTGTCATCGTCGTCCCACCAGGTGCCGAGCCGGTCGAGCGCGTCGACCGACAGCGCGATCGCCGACGCCGGATCGTACCCCCCGCCCACGGGCGCCCCGACCAGCACCACCGGCTCCCCGTTCACCCGACCGGTCGCGAGCTCGCCGCCGGCCCACCCGAGGATCGGGGGCCCCTCCCAGGTGGCCGCAGCCACCGCAGCCCCGCACGGGGCGTCGCACACCGGCTCGGGCGGGGTGGACCCGTCGCTCTCCCCGCCGCAAGCGAGCCACCAGCCCACGATCATCGGTCGACGCCGTTGTCCGCCGCGTTCGCGTCCCAGGTCCGCGTGGCGCATGGCGCATGGCGCATGGCCGCATGCTCCAGTTGGCCGCCACGACACCGCGCCGCGACCCACCGAACCTAGGTCACATCGACCGGCGACGTCAATCCGTTTCGGGCGATTGGCGTGGACCCGGCGCGACCGCAGCGCACGACCGCCCGCCTCGTCCCCGGCCGGGTCGCGGATCGCCCGCCGGCCGGGGTGTCTCCGCGGCCCCGGTCGACGCCCCGATGTCCGCCGATCGGATCGAGGAACCCCTGCGCGACAGCGACCCGAGCAGCCGGTCGAGCGACGGCCCTCGATCTCGTCGCGCGGAGCCCCGAGCCGTTCGAGCGGCGGGTCCCCGCCGACCCGGTTCCTCGCCGCGTGTCGCCGCGCCGAGCCACTCGATCCATTGACAGTCAGGCCCGGACCACCTGACACACGACTGAATCCAGGGTCGCTCGCCGCCGCCTCCCCGGTCCGTCCCGTCCGAGGTCCCGCCGGAGCCC
>JBEBJW010001780.1:0-1392 GCA_040079715.1 Myxococcota bacterium
TCTCCGTCGAGGTCACCGGCGTCGAGGGTCATCCCGAACATGTCCGGCGCGTCGGACCCGGTGAACCGGAGGTCGGCGGCGTCGAACGCGGTCGGCCCGGGGGCGAGCGGCCCGAGGAACACCGCGACCTGGCCCGGCCGGTCGAACGCGAAGTACAGGTCGCGGGGGGCCCCGATCGCGAGGTCGGCGACGCCGTCCCCGTCGAGGTCGGCGATCGCGGCGTCGAACCCGGTGAAGTCGCCCTCCCCGGCGTCGAACGACGCGGCGGCGGCGGTCAGCGAGCCGCCGGCGAGTGGATCGGTCAGCAGGTAGCCGCGTCCCGCGCGCTCGGCGAACAGGGGCGCTCCGACGAACAGGTCGCCGAGGCCGTCACCGTCGAGGTCTCCGCCGACGGCGAGGGCCTGTCCGGCGCCTCCGGCGGTGCCGGGCGCACCGGTCCACGCGGGGTGGTCGGCGAGGGGAACGGTCCCGGTCCCGGGGTCCGACACCACGTACAGCCCGCCGTCGTAGCCGTTCCGACACGACGCGCCGACCACCAGCTCCGGGGCGCCGTCGCCGTCGAGGTCGGCCTCGCCGTCGACGGCCTGGCCAGCGCACTCGGATGCGTCGGCGGTGAGCATCACCGAGGCGTCGCGAAACGCGAGCTCCCCCTGGGCGATCGGCCCGTAGTACACCGCGGCCTGCGAGGTGGGCCCGCTGACCCCGCCTCTCGCGCCGACGCACAGGTCGTCGGCGCCGTCGGCGTTCAAGTCGCCGCAGGCGGTGAGCCAGTCGGGGGTCTCGGTGGTGGGCGCGTACGCGAGCTGCATCCACGCCTGCTCGGCGTCCACGGGCCCGCTCACGGGTCCGGCGTACAGGTGCACCGAAGAGATGGGTCCCTCGTGTTCGTCCACACCAGTCACACCGAGATCGTCGATCCCGTCTCCCGTCAGGTCCCCCAGGACCGCAACGTCCCCTCCGAACTGGCTCGCAGTGGCCGGCAGCATGACAGCGGACGCTACATCATCGAGCGTACCCGCTGCGGTCGAACCGTCGAGGAGGTACGCGCCGCCGTTGCGGGACTCCGGGTCACGTGACTCCGAGGGGGTCCCGACCAGGACCGAGCCCACCCCGGACACGGTCCCGACGTCCAGCGCCCGACCCGCTTCATCCTGGGTCTGCTGGCCGTACCAGATCGTGTCGGGCACGATGGGCTCGGGAATCTTGGCCTTGCAGCCGACCAGGCTCGCCACCAGATGAAGGTGCATCATCAGTGGTCCAAGCCGTTGTCGTCTTGGGTCAGGTGCTCGAGCACGCATCCGACGGTGCTCGCGGCGTTCGTCCACCGCACCTCGGGGTCGTCGTTCGGGTGGAGCGCGTCGTGCGTCGCGTTCCAGGTCCTGGGGTCGGCGG
>JBEBJW010001781.1:0-1382 GCA_040079715.1 Myxococcota bacterium
AGCGGAGGGTCGCCCGGAGGGCGGCGGTCCGAAGGCGAGCCATCGGCATCTAGCAGGCCGGGAACCTCGCGAAGCGAGCTTTCCCGAGGCCTGCTAGGGAAGAGTCGGCGCGTACAGGTCGTCGAGCGGCACGATCCGACCGGCGAGCCACCCGGGCGGGAGCGCGGCCTGCCAGACCGGCGCCCGCTCGTTGGCGGTGGCGTCCGGCGTCACCTCCTCGAGGTCCCCGAGGCCGGCCCAGGTGATCAGCACGTCACCGGCCGGCATCCGGCGCACGTCCCCGAGGGCCCGGGTCTGGCCGCCGTCCTCGTGCGGGAGCTCCCACAGGATCTCGACCTCGCGGGCGTCCTCGTCCCACGCGATCTCGATCGCCCGCGACACGAGCGGCGTGTGGTGGTCCCCGTTGTCGAACACCAGCGCGCTGCCCGTGCCGGCCGAGGTCGGGCCGAGCGAGGACCAGTGCGGATGGCTCCACAGGCGGTTGTTCGTGACCGACTGCCACGGCGCGCTGCCGTCCGGCAGGGTGAACTCGCCGTACATCCCGTTCATCGCCCAGTCGACCGCGCCGGTGGCCCGATCGACCTTCAGGATCGTGTCGGTCACCTTCTGGCCGACGTAGTACGCGCCCTCGTCCGAGGCGTACACGAGCGAGTTCGCGTGGGTCCACTCGAGCGAGCCGGCCTCGCCGAACCGGTCTTCGGGCGAGGTCTGGTGGTTGCAGGTCAGCACCGGCTCGCCGTCGAAGTCGCGGAACATGTCGAACACGAGCGCCGGCTCGTCGGCGTCGACGGCACCCTCGGGGACCACCCGGATCTGGTCGCTCGCGAGGCGGATCGGCTCGCCGCCCGCGCCCTCGGCGTCGGTGAACGTCAGCGCGAGGTACGCGATCGTGCCGTCGTCGTGCTCGACGAAGTCGTGGTGGCCGCGGGCGACCCGGGTGACGGTCCGGACGGTGCCGTCGAGCGACACCCGGACGATCTGCCCGTGGTCGTCGTTCTTGTCGGTGTCGTACTCGGCCCACAGGACCGACCGGCGATCGAGGCCGAGCTCGGGGGTGACCACGACCTGGCCCTCCTCGGGCACCACCCACCAGACCCAGGTGCCGTCGCGGTCGAAGATCCCGACGAACGACGACACCCCCTCGTCGATCATCGCCGCCAGCACGTACCGGACCTCGGCGCCGGGCTCGGCTGCGGTCACCTCGATCCGGGGGAACCCGTCCGGCGGAGGGGGCGTCGCGAACGTGGCCTCGGTGGACGCGTGCCGCACGCCCGCGTCGTCGACCACCACCGCCCGCCACCGCCAGGTCCGCCCGGCCCCCAGCCCGAGCACCGAGAGCTCCCGCCCGACGGCGTCGGGGGTCCGCCGGTCGAGGACATCGC
>JBEBJW010001782.1:0-1377 GCA_040079715.1 Myxococcota bacterium
CGACGGGCCGGGCCGCACGGGCAGGGTCGCGGGCACGGACACGGGCTGGGGAACCGTCAGGCCGGGATCGGGCCCACGTAGCGCGACTCCGGCCGGATCAGCCGCCCCGTCGCCTGCTGCTCGGCGACGTGGGCCAGCCATCCGACCACCCGACCCGCGGCGAACGTGGCGGTGAACGCGCCGCGCGGGATCCCGATCGCCTCGAGCAGCACCGCCGTCGCGAACTCGACGTTCGCCTTGAGCGGGCGATCCGGCTTCCGCTTCGCCAGCGCCGCCTCGGCCTCCGCCTCGACCGCGTGGGCGAGTGCCGTCCGGTCGGTCGCGCACCCCGCCTCCGCGAGGGCGCCGATCGCCGCCTCGAGCACCGCCACCCGCGGATCGCGGACCCGGTACACCCGGTGGCCGATCCCCATGATCCGCTCCCCGGCGTCGAGGGCGCGGGCGATCCACGCCGCCGCCCGGTCGGGCGTCCCGATCGCGTCGAGCATGTCGAGCACCGGCCCCGGAGCGCCGCCGTGCAGCGGGCCCTTCAGCGCCCCGACCGCCGCCACCACCGCGCTCGCCGGGTCCGACCGGGTGCTCGCCACGACCCGCGCCGCGAACGTCGACGCGTTCATCCCGTGGTCGACCACCGCGCACAGGTACCGCCCGAGCGCGACCGCCCGGGCCGGATCGGCCTCGCCCCGGATCATCCGCACGAGGTCCGCGGCGTGGTCGAGGGACGGGTCCGGCGGGATCGGCGCTCCGCCCTGGTCTTCGCGGATCCACCGCGCGACGATCAGCCCGGTGGCGGCCACCAGCGTCAGCGGCGACGGATCGTCGAGGGCGGCGAGGGTCGCCCGCACCGTGACCGACGCGTCGGGGTGGAGCGGGGCCCGCGCGATCGCCGGCCACACCGCGACCCGGGCGGCCACGAGCGGCGCGCGGTACCGGTCGTCCGGGGGCGCGCCGTCCCACAGGACCGCGATCGCCGGCTCGAGCCGCCCGGGTGCGGCCAGCGCCTCCACCCGGTGCCCGCGGATCCACAGCTCCCCCGCCGCGCCGTCGACGTGCGACATCACCGTGTCCGCCGCCACCACCCCGTCCAGGCCCTGGCCGCGCTGGCCCATCTGGCACCTCCTGGGGTCCGGATCACCCGGGGAACGGTCGATCGACGAATCGAGGTGTCGGTCGGGCGGGCCGGAACGGGTGGCGCACCGCCCGAAGTGCCGGTACGATCAACGACGATCCGTGCGCCCGGCCCCAGGGGTACCCATGTTGATGATCTTCCCATGGCTCGCCGGCTGCGCGAACGAGCTCATCTTCCGGGACTGCCGGACCATTCGCGAAGAGCCGCCGATCCAGCCCGACGAATCGAGCTCGCTCGGGTTCAGCGCC
>JBEBJW010001783.1:0-1375 GCA_040079715.1 Myxococcota bacterium
CTCCGCGATCATCGCCCCCTCCACCGGGTGGCGACTAACGATCAATTCGAGGTGGTGCCCACGATGCTCGGGGGGGCCGACAGGATCCGGAACTCCGCCCGCCGGTTCACCGCCCACGCCGTGGCGCCGTCCGCCGTGGTCGCGGGGCGCTCCTCGCCGTAGCTCATCACCGGCAGCCGGTTCGCCGACACCCCGCGGGACGCCAGGTAGTCGACCACCGCGTTCGCGCGGCGCTGGCCGAGGGCGAGGTTGTAGTCCACGGTGCCGCGCTCGTCGGCGTGGCCCTGGACCTCGACCTTCACGTCCGGGTGCGCCTGGAGGATCACCGCGTTCGCGTCCAGCGCCGCCTTGCCGTCTCGGTCGAGCTTCGAGCTGTCGGTCTCGAAGTGGACCCGCTCGAAGTTCGCCGCGAGATCCGCCACCGCCTTCTCCTGGGCCTGCTCCTGGGGGATCGGGACCGGGATCGGCACATTGTTCGTCACCGCCGTGGTCGGGTGCTTGCACCCGGTCAGCACCACCGCGAGCACCACCATGTTCATCAGGTTCCGCACGAGCATCGAGTACCTCCGTCACCTGGCCCAGCGCAATCGGCCCGGGGTTCGACCCGACTCGGGGAACACGAACCGCGAGCGGCGGGTCACGGTCTCGGCGCAGATGAGATTACGCTACGGGTTGCGTGCCACGCCGGGGGACGGATGACCACCTCGCACGAGGACCTGCGGCAGATCTACGGCGAGCTGCGGATGGTGGCCCGGGCCCTCCTGCGCCGCGAGCCGTACGCGCACACCCTCGAGTCGGCCGAGCTGGTCCACCAGGCGTGGGCCCGGCTGCTGACCGGTGACCTGCGCGACGTGGCGGAGTCCGAGCCGCAGCAGGTCGTGGCCCTCGCGGTCACCAACATGCGCCGCGAGCTGTGCGATCACGCGCGGCGACGCAAGGCGGCGAAGCGCCCGAACGCGAAGGCCCGGGTCGAGCTGCAGGACGCGCCGGATCTGTCGCACGAGCACCCCGAGACGCTGCTGGCGATCGATCGGCTGCTCGACGAGCTCGAGGCCGGCCCCGACCACGTCCGGAACGCGCCCCGCAAGGCGGCCTGCGCCCGGTACGCGCTGTACGGCGGGCTGTCCGAGTCGGAGATCGCCGAGGTGCTGGAGCTGCCGAAGTCGACCGTCGGCAGCGACATCCGGTTCGCCCGCGCCTGGCTCACCACCCGCCTCGCCGAAGAAGACGCGGGATGACCCGGCTCTCCCCGAGCGGGAAGCCTCTGGCGCGCTCGTTCGACGGGAGCGACCCGGGCGGCTCGGAGCTGCCGGTCCACGGCCTCGTCGGGGGCCACCCTGGCCAGGTCGTGGGGGGGCCCCACCCTGGCCAGGTC
>JBEBJW010001784.1:0-1368 GCA_040079715.1 Myxococcota bacterium
TCAGCGCCGCCGGTACCCGATCCCCGCGGAGCTCCGGCACCACCCGCCCGTCGCGCGACCAGGTCCAGTCGTACAGCTCGTCGAGCCCGGGCGGCGGCACCGCGACCAGGTCGTCGTCGGTGCCCGGCTCGGCCGGCGCGATCGACACCCGCGGGCGCGCCACGTCGCCGCACCCGGACCACACCCACCCGAGGATCGCCAGTCGTCGCAGTCCCACCGACCGACTCTAGCAGGCCTCGGGAAAGCTCGCTGCGCGAGGTTCCCGGCCTGCTCGATGCTCATGGCTCGCCTTCGGACCGCCGCCCGCCGGGCGACCCTCCGCTCCCTGCGGCTCCTCGGTCCGATGCATGTGCCGGTTGTACCGTCGCAACCACTCCGGACCTGCGGTCCCTCGGTCGCTCCGAGTCGTCCCAGCGAGCCGGGACGGCGGCCCGAAGACTCGCGTCAGGAGCGCGGGAACGCTCCCGGAGGGAGCATTCCCGAGCGCTCCTGGTCGACTGCGGCCCGCGCGGCCTGTCGGCGCGCGATCCGCCCGAGCAGGCCGAACAGCGGCCGGAGCACCCACCGCGGGGTGGCCGCGCCGACGTGGATCCAGAACCACAGCAGCCACCCCGGGACGATCGTGGCGCGGCCCCGGCGGAACCCGCGGATCGCGTCGCGGACGCACTGGTCGGCGGGGATCGCGACGAACGACGGGATCGGCACCCCGAGCCGGTTGCCGGCCCGCGCGTCGAACTCGGTCGACACCGGACCCGGGCACAGCTGGCTCACGACCACGCCGGTGCCGCCGGCCTCCGCCCGCAGCGACTCGGTCAGCCCGGTCACGTAGAACTTCGTCCCCACGTAGGTCGCGTACGCCGGGAAGAACACCAGCCCGAACCCGGACGACACGTTCAGCACGCCGCCGCGTCCGCGCGCGACCATCCCGGCGTACAACGGGAGCAACAACGCGGTGAACCCGACGACGTTGATCCGGAGCATCTCGTGGAGCTTGTCCCACGATGACGTCTCGAACAGGCCGAGATCCCCCATCCCGGCGTCGTTGATCAGCACGTCGACGGTCAGGCCGTCGCGGGCGAGGGTCGCGAGGAGCTCGTGGACCTGGTCGACCTGTCCGAGGTCCCGGTCGTACACCGCGACCCGCAGGCGCGGATGCCGGGCGACGAGCTCGTCGCGGAGCTGGAGGAGCCGGTCCCGCCGGCGGGCGACCAGCACCAGGGCGGTCGCCTCGCCGGCGAGCTGACGGGCGAACTCGGCGCCGATCCCGGACGAAGCCCCGGTCACCAGCACCGTCCCGTCGAGCGGCGGTCGAGCCATCAGCCCGCCCGCCGCGTCAGGTTCACTTCGGGGCCGGGGCCGGGGCCGGAG
>JBEBJW010001785.1:0-1362 GCA_040079715.1 Myxococcota bacterium
ACGCCGCGCGGGTCCACGCCGACCTCGCGGTGGCGCTCCGGCCGATCCTCGGGGTGCGGACGGTGTGGACCCTCGCCGCGGTCCACCGGGAGCCGCTGTCGGACGCCGCCCGGGCGGTGCTCGCGGCCGTCGCCCGCGGATGATCGAGGTCCCGTGCCCGTGCCCGTCCTCACGGTGGAACGGCGCTACGGACCGCGCTGCGCCACGGCTGCTACGGCGCGATCACCAGCCCGGTCGACAGCGCCGGCATCGCGTTCCACGCCTGGTTCGCCCACGGCACCCCGGACCAGGCGCCGAGCGAGCCCTCGATCCGGAACCCGACCGCCGGGGTGGGGATCAGGTCCACCCCGATCCGGCCGCGCCCGCCCCACGCGCGTCCGCCGTCGAACCCGGCGGTGATCGCGTCGAGGCCGGCGTACGGCTGGACCCAGGTCCGGGGCGCCGCGTACACCAGCCCGACGTTCACCGGGACCACCGCGTCCCACGCCGAATAGATCCCGGTCCGAAGCTGGACGGCCGGCGGCAACACCCGCTCGGTCGCCCACAGGTCGACCCCGGCCGCCACCGCGACGCGGGGCGACAGGTGCAGCGCGCCCTCGATCCCGCCGGTGCCCACCGTCTGCGGCGCGTCGCGCAACACCCCGACCCGCGCGATCACCGACACCGGCGACCGGAACGTCGCGGCGCCGCCGGCGGGCGCGCTGAGCTTCGCCGTCCCCGGCTCGAGCGCGTCGCCGCAGCCGGTCCGGTCGTCGGGCACGGTCGCGGCCTCCCCGGCCTCGAGGGTCAGGTCGCGGGTGCAGGTCCGGCGGTCGCCGCGGATCGACACCGCGTACTGGTCCGGCGGCAGCGCGAGGGTCACCGCGTCGTCGGGGATCTTCGCCACCTCGGCCATGGCGTGTCCGGATTCTTGGTGGACCACGGTCACGTCGCCGGCGAGGCCCGCCGGGAGCACCAGCCGGGCCGAGGCGGGGCTCGACTGCGCCAGGACCCAGTCGCCCTGGCCGCGCAGGTCGATCCGGAGGGTCGGGTGTTGGGCTCCGATCGCGGTCGCGGCCGTGTCGACCACCGTCCGGTGGTACGCGTAGCCGTACGCCTCGTTCAGGGTCACGAGCCCGTCGGCGTCGAGGTCCGCCGCGCCCCGGAGCCCGGTGACCCAGTGGTGGGTGAAGGTCGAGGCGCCGAGCCGCTCGGACTCCTGCGACAGCTCGTCCGCGGTGCTGCTCGCGACCACCGCGGTGCCGGTGGTCGACAGGCCGGCCACCGACACGAACGAGAACTGGGCGGCCGGGACCGCGCCCTTCGCCACCCCGGGCTCGCCGGCCTGGCACGCGTCGAGCACCGCCAGGGTCTGCTGCGCCG
>JBEBJW010001786.1:0-1362 GCA_040079715.1 Myxococcota bacterium
GTTCCTGGCGCGGGTCGGCGGGTGGCTGCCGACGGCGCCGTTCGTGCTGTGCCAGGAGCCGTGACGGCGGCTCGCGCGTGTTCGTCCGGGATAGGGGAGTCACCGAGGCGGAGGCGACGAACATGACGCCGACGGGTGCGCGGTCCCCGGTGGTGCGGCTCGAGCGACTGGCGATTCGAGGGTTCAAGTCGATCGCCGAACTCGAGCTCGACGCGCTCCCGCAGACCGGAGTCCTGATCGGTCCCAATGGGGCCGGGAAGTCGAACCTCCTGGGGGCCCTGCGACTGGTCGGCCGGGCGAGCCGTGGGCAGCTCGGCCGCAGCGTCGCCGATTGGGGCGGGGCCAACGCGATCCTCCATCGCGGAGCGCGCCACACGGAGACGCTCGCGGTCGAGCTCGACCTCGCATCCGAGCGCTGGGTGTACCGATACGTCGCCCTGCTGCGATTCACCGAGGACGACCGTCTGGTCTTCACCAACGAGCTGTGCGGCTTCCGATCCACCTCAGGGACGCCGGCCGCACTGGGTTCGTTGGGCACCGATCACCGAGAGAGTCGACTCGCCGGCCTCCCGGATGCGCCGGCATTCGGCGGCGGAGGCGGTTCCGGCGCAGGGATGCCGGATGGTTCGGGATTCGGCGGCGGAGGCGGGAGCGGCGTCGGGATGCCGGACGGCAGCGGCTACGGGGACGGTGGTACGGCGTTGGGTCGGGGGCCTCGCCCGGTACCACTTCCACGACACCAGCGGCACGTCTCCGATGCGTATCAACGCGCGTCGGGTGGACGACCGGACGGTTCGGTCCGACGGCGGCAACCTCGCCGCATATCTGTACGGGTTGAGGGGGAGCACCGAGCACGACGACCGCGCCGCGTGGGACCTCCTCATGCATCGGCTCCGGCACACCGCGCCCTTCATCCGAGACCTCGTCCCCGAGCCCGTTGGCCGCGACCATGTCCGCCTGGATTGGATCGACAGCCGTGGCGACCGGTACGGAGTTCACCAGCTGTCGGACGGGACGCTCCGCGCCCTGGCGCTGTTCGCCGCGCTCGGCCAGCCCATCGCGAGGCGACCGCGGTTCATCACCATCGACGAGCCCGAGCTCGGCCTGCACCCCTCCGCGCTCCACTCCGTGTGCGAGTTGATCCGCTCCGTCGCACCGACCACGCAGGTCCTGATGGCGACCCAGTCCCCCGGACTGCTCGATCAGTTCGAGCCCGCTGACGTGATCGTGGTGGAGGCGCACGAGGAGGGGTCGGTGTTCCGCCGGTTGGATCCGCTGGCCCTGAGCGGCTGGCTCGATGAATACACCTTGTCCGACCTGTTCGAGAAGAACGTGCTCGGTGGACGCCCGTGAGCTCGTTTC
>JBEBJW010001787.1:0-1361 GCA_040079715.1 Myxococcota bacterium
TGTGGGACCCGGCGCCCGCGGCGTCCATCCACCGCCCGCGCCGGACTCCCCCAGATTGGGATAGCAGCGCCAGTCGGAGGGACGGATGGACGCACGGTCGGAGCGGGTGATCGGGGATCTGCGGGCGCTCGCCGCGCTGACGTCCGACGCGCGCGGGGCCCAGCGGGTCGCGTGGGGGCCGGTGTGGCGCCGGACCCGCGAGTGGTTCGCCGGGAAGCTGGTCGACGAGCTCGGCGTCGAGCCCCGGCGCGACGGCGCGGGCAACCTGTGGGCCACGCTCCCCGGCCGCTCGTCCCGGAGCCTGGTGATCGGCAGCCACCTCGACTCGGTGCCCGGCGGGGGCTGGCTCGACGGGTGCCTCGGGGTGCTCGCCGGGCTGGAGGTGCTCCGCGGGGTGCGCGCCGCCGGGATCCCGCCGATCACGCTCCACCTGGTGGACTGGGCCGACGAGGAGGGCGCGCGGTTCGGTCGGAGCCTGACCGGCTCGGCGGCGTCGGCCGGCTCGCTCGACCCCGACCGCGAGCTCGCCCACCTGGTCGATCGGGCCGGGACCAAGCTGCCGGACGCGCTCGCCGAGAACGACGTCACGCTCGACGGGATGCGGACCGCGGCCGCGTGGTTCCGCGACCTGTCGCCCGCGGCGTACCTCGAGCTGCACATCGAGCAGGGGCCGGTGCTCGAGGACCTTGGGCAGCCGGCGGGCGTGGTCCTCGGGACGATGGGGGTCGAGCGGTACGACCTGCGGTTCGTCGGTCAGGCGGCCCACTCCGGCGCAGCGCCGATCCACCTCCGCAAGGACGCGTTCCTCGCCGCGGCGGAGTTCGCGCTCGCGTGCCGCGACATCAGCGTGGCCCACTCGGGACCGACGCCGCGGTCGCGGGTCGTGGCGACGTGCGGGGTCGTGAAGGTGGAGCCGAACTTCGTGACCGCGGTCCCCGGATCGACCGAGATCTCGATCGACCTGCGGGCGCTCGACGCCGCGGTCCTCGCGACGATGCTCGCCGAGGCGCGGGTCGCGGCGGCGAAGGCGGCGGAGCGGCACCACGTCGAGGTCGAGTGGCGGTCGCTGCTCCAGATCACGCCGCGGCTGTTCGACGACACGCTGCTCGGGTTCGTCCGGGAATCGCTGACCGAGGTGGTGGGGACCGCGCCGGAGCTGCCGTCCGGGCCGCTCCACGACGCGGCGGAGATGGCGGACGTGGTGCCGACGGCGATGCTGTTCGCGCAGAGCAGCCCCGGCATCTCGCACACCCGGCTCGAGGACACGCCGCTGCCGGCGCTGGACGTGTCGATCCGGGCGTTCCTGCGGACGGTGGACCGGACGATCGCCCACCTCGCGACCTAGGTCCCCAGCCCCAGCC
>JBEBJW010001788.1:0-1361 GCA_040079715.1 Myxococcota bacterium
CCCCCGCAGCGCTTCCGGCGGCGCCGGCCAGATACGAGGCCGCCGATGCGGTTCCTCCTCCCGCGGTGGCTGTCCCGGGCCCGGGTCGCGTCCCGGCGGGCCGCCGAGCAGCTCGTCGCCGACGGCGAGGTCCGGGTGAACGGCGCCGTGTGCCGGGACGTGCTGCGCCTCGTCGACCCGGACCGCGACGTGATCCTGGTCCGGGGCGTGCCCGTCCGCGCCGTCCCCGCCACCACCTGGCTCGCGCTGAACAAGCCCGCCGGCGTCGTGTGCACCACCCGTGACCCCGAGGGCCGGCGCACCGTGCTCGATCTGGTCGCGGAGGAGGGCGCGACCGTCCCCGGCCTCGCCCCCGTCGGCCGGCTCGACCGCGCGTCCGCCGGGCTGGTGCTGCTGACCGACGACCACGCCCTCGCCGCCCGCCTGCTCGACCCCGCGTCGCACGTCGCGAAGGTGTACCGGGTCAAGGTCCGCGGCCACCCCGACGACGCCGCCCTCGGCGCGCTCCGCCACGACACGCTGGTCGACGACGGCTGGGTCCTGGGACCGATGGAGGTCACCGTCGACGCCGTCCGTCCCCGGTCGACCTGGCTCGGGATCGTCCTGCGCGAGGGCAAGAACCGCCAGATCCGCCGCCGCCTCGACGCCGTCGGCCACCCGGTCGAGCTGCTGATCCGGACCGCGGTCGGCCCGGTGACGCTGTCCGTCCCGGGTGGGGGCGAGCTGCCGGTCGGCGCGATCCGCCCGCTCACCGACGCCGAGCGGGCGGCCCTCGACCCGGGCCCCGGCGCCGGCCCCCTCGCCGGGCGGGATATCGAGGCGGGATGACGGTTCCGTTCGTCGGGTTCGCGGTGGCGCTCGGGGCCACCGGGGTGATGCGGCTGGTCGAGCTCGCGGTGTCGGTCCGCCGGAGCCGGGCCCGGCCGGACGCGGTGGTCGCGGAGGGCGCGTTGTTCCCGGCGATGGCGGCGCTCCACGCCGGGCTGGTGGTGGCCCCGCTGGTCGAGGTCGTGGCGCTGGATCGGCCGTTCGTCCCGTGGCTGTTCGCGGTGGCGGTCGCAGTGCTGGCGGTCGCGACCGCGCTCCGGATCTGGACCCTCGCGACGCTGGGGCGGGTGTGGAACGTGCGGGTGGTGCCGCCGCCGCCGGACGCGGTGGTCACGACGGGCCCGTACCGGTACATCCGCCACCCGAACTACCTGTGCGTGATCCTGGAGATCGCGGCGCTGCCGTTGCTGCACGACGCGTGGCTGTCGGCGATCGGGCTGACCCTGTGGAACGCGGCGGTGCTGGCGGTCCGGATCCCGACGGAGGAGCGGGCGCTGTCGGCGCTCCCGGCGTGGCGGGCGGCGTTCCAGGAC
>JBEBJW010001789.1:0-1356 GCA_040079715.1 Myxococcota bacterium
CCCGGTCACGGCGCGACCCGCTTGAGCGACAGCGCCCGCCGGTCGGCGCCCATCACCACCACGCCGGTCAACCGCTCGCCCGCGATCGCGAGCTCGTACGTCACCGGGTCTTCTCCGCCTTCGGCCAGCACGACCCGGTTCGACGACGGGTCGAACGCCCCGGTGACGGGTTCGACCCGCACCTTGTCGTCGATCCGGGACGACGCGGTCCCGGTGATCGCGTCCGGCGTGCCGGCCAGGTCGAGCGAGAACCGAACTCCGTTCATCGACCCTGACCACTGGCCGAACGGAGGCGGACGGGCCACGGCCGGTGCGGGCAGCGGTGGCGCGGGCCGCGGGACCGGCGCAGGGCCGGGCGGAGGGATCACGCGCGGCGCCGGAGGCTGGCCGCCCGCGATCGTCCCGGTGACCGGTCGCCCACGGTCGCTCCCCGCGTCCGGCGCGGGCACCGGCGCCGCGTCCTGGGGGAGGTCCCGCGCGACGGGGAACGTCGCCCACACCGCCGACCCGACCGCCACCACGACCACGACCGCCGCCGCCCATCGCATCGCGCGGGACCTGCGGCCGGCGCGATCGGGCGGGTCCGGGATCGTCCGCTCGACCGTGGTCCGCTCGGCGTCGCCGCGGGCGGTGACCGTCCGGGGTCCCGGCGGGGGTTCGGTCGGCGCGAGCTGGGCCAGCGCCGTCGCCATCGCCTCCGCCGTCGGGAATCGATCCTCGGGGTTCGCCGCGCAGGCCCGCCGCAGCACGTCCCGCAGCAGCGGCGGCACCACGGTCCACCGCGGGGACGCGGGGTCGGTCGCGAGGAACAGGTCGACCGGGTTCTCGCCGGTGACGAGGTGGTACAGGGTCGCGCCAGCCGCGTACAGGTCGGCGGCCGGACCGACCTTCGCGGCGTCGATCCGCTGCTCGTGCGGCATGTACGCGAACGAGCCCATCGCCACCCCGGCGCGGGTCCGCCGGTCGTCCCCCTCGACGAGGGCGATCCCGAAGTCGGCGAGCAGCGCGTTCCCGTCGCGGTCGATCAGCACGTTGTGCGGCTTCACGTCGCGGTGGACCACGCCGGCCGCGTGCGCGACCGACAGCGCCGACAGCACCTGGACCACCAGCCGGATCGCCTCACCGGTCGGCAGGTACCCGTCCCGTTCGAGTCGGGCCATCAGCGACCCGCCCTCGACCAGGTCCATCACGATGTACTCGAGGGTCCCCTCGGACCCCACGTCGTGGATCGCGAGGATGTTCGGGTGCCGCAGGCGGGCCATCGCGCGCGCCTCGGCCTGGAGCCGCCGCTGGAGCGTCTCGCGGACCTCGTCACCCGCCGCGATCAGCTTGATCGCCCGCTCGACCCGCAGCTCG
>JBEBJW010001790.1:0-1342 GCA_040079715.1 Myxococcota bacterium
ATCAGCGGGACCGCGGCGATCGGCGCGGCCCGCGGCACCTCGAGCCGGTACCCCCGGGCGCCCACGCTGACCAGGACCCGCGGGCGGGACGGGTCCGGCGCGAGCTTCGCGCGGAGCCGGTACACGAGGTTCACGAGGCCGCGCCCGGCCTGGCCGGACACCGCCCGCTGGAGGGTGTCGCCGTCGACCGCGGCGCCGTCGGCGCGGAGCAGGCGCTCGAGGAGCACCGCCTCGCCGGAGGTGAGGGGGGTGTGGGCCCCGTCGCCGTGGACGATCCGCAGCCGCGCGAGGTCCACCACCCGCTCCCCGAGGTGGATCACCACGCTCGGGTCGGGCGCCGGCGCGCTCCTCGTCGTCCGGTCCGGGGCGCCGTCCGGGGTGTGCGACCGCGAATCGTCCGTCGGGGGCAGCGTCGGCTCCGTCGGGTCGACCGCAGCGCCCGGGCCCGGCTCGAACCGGTACCCGATCCCGAACTGGGTGATCAGGTGGTCCGGGGCGGACGGGTTGCGCTCGAGCTTGCGTCGGAGGCGGGTGATCACCGTGTCGCACGCGCGGGAGGTGCGGTCCGCCGGCACCTTCCACACCGCCGCCAGCAGCTCGTCGCGCGCGACCGGCACCGACCGGTGGTCCCACAGGTACCGCAGCGCGTCGACCTCGCGCGGGGTCAGGGTCGACCGCGTCCCGTCGTCCCGGGTCGCCACCCGGCGGGTCAGGTCGACGGTGCAGCCCGACAGGACGATTCGGTCTCCGGCCATCCCGGCGACGTAACGTCACCGCTCGAGCGCGTGGACCCCGAGCACCTCGGCGATCTCCTCGAGGGCCTGGCGCTCGGTCCCGGTGATCGCGAGCACCCGCGTGCCGAGCAGGCCGCCCGCCGCGCCCGCGAGCTCCCAGCACCGGGTCACCAGATCGGCCGGCGCGAGCCCGGCGGGGAGCGCAGCCCGGTCGACGAGCTGCTTGACCACCCGGTCCGCTGTCGCCCGGAACAGGCCGCTCGGGGCTTCGGCGAGCCACCCGTCGACGATCGTGGCGCCGGCCGCGTCGAGCAGGCCGTGGGCGCGGGCGAGCTCCAGCACCCGGTCGCGCTCGGCCGGCTGGATCGCGCCGTCCGCCCACGCCACCCGGACCAGCGGCAGCAGCGCTGCGAGCGCGAGGTGGTCGGCGTCGATCCCGAGCGTCCGCAGGTCGTCGATCGGGTCCATCGGTCCTCCGCCCCCAGCGTAGGTCGCCGCGCCGCCTCCGGCCACCGCGGCTGGTGCTGCCGCAGGACTGAACCGTGCGGGGGGGACGGCGCGAGCGAACGCGGCTGGTGCTGCCGCAGGACTGAACCGTGCGGGGGGAC
>JBEBJW010001791.1:0-1336 GCA_040079715.1 Myxococcota bacterium
ATCCGGATCGCCGCGCCGGTCGACCGGAGGAACTCCGGCCAATCCCGCGCCCACCGCCACCACACCGCGAACCGGCTCGGCTCGACCGGCAGCGACGCCGGCGCCAGGCCCTGGTCGCGCATCGACGCCCGGTTCAGCGCCTCGATCAGCCGGACCTCGACCGGATCGACGGCCTTCGACCTCGCGATCGTCGAGGTCGGCGGCCGCGCGGCGCTCTCGAACCACGGCATCGGCGGGAGCTGGTCGTTCGGCGGCCGGTGGTTCGCGTGGTCGAGCACCTGGTCGCTCCAGTCCTCGCCGACGTGCGCCAGCACCTGCTCCATCGTCCCCTTCGGCTCGGCGATCAGCGCCGACAGCTTCACCTCGAGGATCCGGTCCTTGAACTTCCGCACCTGGCGCCGCTCGCTGTCGGTGACGATCGACGCGGTGATCAGGCTCCGGCTGGCCCACGGCATCTTCACCAGCGACGACACGACCTCCCGCGGATCCCGGACCATCCGGATCACCCGCGCGTCCGGGAAGTCCCGGAAGATCGCGCCGAGGCTCGCCGAGTGGCTCGGGGTCTTGTCGCCGAATCGAACCTTGC
Organism: Myxococcota bacterium; assembly: GCA_040079715.1. Lineage (GTDB taxonomy): Bacteria > Myxococcota_A > UBA796 > UBA796 > JACKER01. Next base: position 587 of record JBEBJW010001791.1, read on the forward strand.
CGTTCCGGCTCGCCTGGTGGCGCATCACCGCGGCGAACATCCGCTTGCGGTCGTCGAACCCGAACGGGCGCGGGAGCTCGGCGAGGATCGGACCGGGATCGAGCTGCAACCAGCGGTACGAGAACGACCGCACGTAGTACGGCGGAAAGCCGTCCTGATCGCGCCAGCGGGTGTACAGTCCCGCCCACAGATAGAACGACGACTCCATGGTGAGGTGGATCCGAGGATGGGCGCACAGCATCATCCGCAGCAGGGTCGTCCCCGAGCGGCTCGATCCGACCACGAAGATCGGGCTCCGCTCCGGGTCCACCCCGTCCGCAGCGCGGTGCTCCGCCGGGACGTGGTCCGCCAGCCTGTTCTCCGCCACGCCGTGCTCCACCAAGGCCCTCTCCCTCGTGGGGGTCCCCCCCATCGCCCCGCGGCTGGTCCCGCGGCGGGCGTAGGATAGCCGTGCCGTCGCCCGCTCGCCCCGCGGTGTACGTCGAGCCCACCGGCCGACGGGTCCTGCCGTTCGACGATCCGCCCGGCGCGGTGTTGATCGGCAATCGGCCGTTGTCGGACTGGCAGGCCGAGATGATCGCCGAGGCCGGCCTCGAGCGGATCGACGCCCTGCGCCCGCCGTGCCTGGTCGTACCGGACGCGCTGTTCACCAACGGCGAGGTGCTGAAGCGGTTCGTCGCCGGGGCCGCCGGTCGAGACGCGGTGCTGGTGCTGGCCCGCTCGCAATTCGGGGCGTCGACCACCCCGGTC
>JBEBJW010001792.1:0-1335 GCA_040079715.1 Myxococcota bacterium
TGTGTATAAGAGACAGGTGGTCGACGCGGTGGCGCGCCGGCGACCGGGGCTCGTGCGCCTGGCGTGGCCCGAGGACCCGCCCGGGTGCGACCTGTGGCTGGTCGCGCACCGCGAGCTGTTGGCGGTCGCCCGGGTCCGCGCGGTGTGGGACTTCCTGCGGGACCTGACCCGGGACGCCCTCGGCTGACCGGGATCGCCATCTGGTCGCCGCTGGACTACGCTCGTCAGGATGGCGATCCCCCTCGGACCGTTCGAGCTCGATCACCCCATCGGCCGCGGCGGGATGGGCGTGGTGTGGGTCGGCCGGCACCGGAGCCAGGGGGTCCCGGTGGCCGTTAAGGTCATCACCGGAAAGGCCGCCAACACCGACGAGTATCACCGGGCGTTCCACCAGGAGGTCCGCGCGGTCAGCATGCTCGACCACCCCGGCGTGGTGTGGATCTTCGACTCGGGGACGATCCCGGCCGAGACCGCCGCCGCGAGCCGGAGCGAGCTGGTCGAGGGCAGCCCGTACCTGGTGATGGAGTACGCGAGCCACGGCACCCTGCGCCAGCAGAACCGGCTGGTCCCGTGGCCCGAGGTCCGCGCGATCCTGATGTCGCTGCTCGACGCGCTCGCCCACGCGCACGCCCGCGGGGTGCTCCACCGCGACCTGAAGCCGGACAACGTGCTGATCGCGGGGAGCGAGGATCTCCGCCCCGGGTTCAAGATCACCGACTTCGGGATCGCCCGCCCGCTCGACGACTCGGCCGCCGCCGATCAGCGCCCGGTCGGCACGCCCCAGTACATGTCGCCGGAGCAGATCCGGAACGACGTCGAGCAGTACGGCCCCCACACCGACCTGTACGCGCTCGGGAACCTCGCGTGGCGCCTCGTGTGCGGCAAGCTGCCGTTCCACGGCCAGAAGGGCGCGGCGCTGATGTACTCGCAGCTCCAGCGGCCGCCGCCTCCGCTCGAGCCTGCGATCGACGTCCCGCCGGGGATCGAGGAGTTCCTCCGGACCCTGCTCGCGAAGGCGCCGCACGACCGGTTCCAGCGCGCCGCCGACGCGGCCCTCGCGCTCGCCTCGCTGTCGGACGCGGGTCCGGCCCGCTCCGCCACGTTCCAGATCGAGCGGGCCGGCGGGGACGAGCTCGACCTCGACACCGCCACGCTGAAGATCGTCGTGTCGGGACGGCACACCCGCCCGACCCGGCCGGGCCCGCAGGTCCGCCCGGAGCTCCCCGCCACCTGGCGCCTGCCGCCGACCGCGAGCCGGCCGCTCCGGCTGATGGGCGCGGGCCTCGGGCTGTTCGGGACCCGCCCGGTCCCGCTGGTCGATCGGGAGGACGAGCG
>JBEBJW010001793.1:0-1332 GCA_040079715.1 Myxococcota bacterium
GACGTCGTCCACCCCGACGCCGCGCCGCAGTCGCTCGCCGACGGGCAGGAGATCACCGTCGCGGGCACCACGCTGACGGTGCTGCACACGCCGGGGCACTCCCCCGGCGCGGTCAGCCTGTACGCACCGGCGCTGTCGGCGGTGTTCACCGGCGACACCCTGTTCCAGGGCGGCCCGGGCGCGACCGGGCGGTCGTTCAGCAGCTTCCCGACGATCATCGAGTCGATCCGGACCCGGCTGCTGACCCTGCCGGCCGACACCCGGGTGCTCACCGGTCACGGGGCCGAGACCAGCATCGGCGCGGAGGCCGGCGACCTCGATTCCTGGCTGGCCCGCGGCCACTGACCCCGCCTCACCGGGGAGGGCCCTCAGAGGGCGTCGTGGCCGTGTTCGCCGGTACGCACCCGCACCACGTCGTCCACCGGGACCACCCAGATCTTGCCGTCACCGATCCGGCCCGACCGCGCGGCGGCCGTCAGCGCCTCGACCGCGGCCGTCACCGTGGGCTCGTCGACCAGCACCTCGACCCGAACCTCGGACGCTCCCCACGTCGCGCCCAGCACCGCCCCCTCCCACAACCGCCACGGGGAAGCCCGGTTCAGCACCACGCCCCGCACGAGGTCCACCAGCTCGACCCGGTCGCCCGGTCCGAGCACGTCCGGACCCAGCACCGCCCGGTCGGCGTCCGGCGAGACCTCGATCCGCGCGGCGAACCATTCGGAGCGGACCTGCCCGGCGCGGTCCGTCACGCGGAGGTTCGAGCACGAGGTCCCGCAGCCCCAGGTGTGGACCAGATCACCGGCCGAGTCGAACCGCAGCGCGCCGCCGAACCCCGGGGTGAACGTGCTGATCCGCTCGCGCGCGACCACGTCGTACACCGAGACCCTCCGGGCGTGACCGTCCGGACGGTGCCAGACGTACGCCCACCGACCGTCCGCAGACACGTCCGCCCCTTCGACCACCTCGGGCGCGGGGAACCGCTCGAGCAGGGTGGTGCGCGATCCATCCGACCACCGGACCGCGCTGGTTCCCCACCGGGCCGGAACGAGGACGAGCCCGGCGGGCGTGGGTTCGCCAGCGCACGCCGCCAACAGGAACAACGCCACGCGAACCCCGTCTTCTACGCTTCGAACGCGTCGAACCAGTCCGCGACCGGCCGACGCTCCGGCAGGCCCAGCTCGTCGCTGAACGTGGTCACCTCGACGCCCGGCGGGACCAGCCCCGGCTCGAGCGGATCGTCGACCTGGAGGCGCGCGAGCCCGGGGAGCCGCCCGAGCGCCAGCCAGCCGTCCACCCCCGCGTCCTCCTCGGCCTCGAACACGTCGACGCACA
>JBEBJW010001794.1:0-1322 GCA_040079715.1 Myxococcota bacterium
CCGAGGCCTCGCCGATCGTGCGGATCCGCATCGGAGACCCCGCGAAGGCGGTGGTGGCCTGGAACCTGGCGATCGAGCGGGGCGTGTACGTCAACCTGGTCCTGCCGCCGGCCTGCCGTCGGGGCGCCGAGGGCCTGCGGGTGTCGGTCTCCGCCGCCCACGACCTCGAACAGCTCGACCGCTCCGCTGCGATCCTGGTCGGCGCGGTGGAGGACGCATGCGCCTGAACCCCGTCGAGGCGGAGGTGGACCCGGCGCCCGCGCGCCCGGTCCGCCCGACCGCGCCCGGACCCCGCGAGCTTCCGTTCCTCGGCAGCCTGATCCCGCTGGTGCGCGACCCGCTGGGCTTCATGAGCGAGCTGCACCGGGTCCACGGGCCGTACGCGCGGTTCTCGGTCGGGCCGGACCGGTACCTCGCGGTCGCCCACCCGGACGCGCTCCGGCACGTGTTCGTGGATCACGCCGACCGGTACGTCAAGGGCGCCGGGTTCGACGGGATCCGGCAGGTGCTCCGGTCGGGCCTGCTGACCTCCGATGGGGAGCGGTGGCTCACCCGGAGGAAGCTCGCCCAGCCGTCGTTCGCGCCGGACCGGCTGGCGGCCTCGATCCCGGCGATCGACGCCGCGATCGCCGCCGCCCACGACCAGTGGGAGGCCGCGGCCGAGATCGACCTGTACGAGGCGCTGGTCGCGCTCACGGTGGACGTGGTCGGCCGGACGCTGTTCGCCGCGCCGCTCGCCGACCGGGTGCCGGCGATGCGCCAGGCCACCACCGACGCGATGGCGTTCGCCTGGAGCTACGCCAACGAACCGGTCAGGCTCCCGCTGTGGCTGCCGACCCCGGGTCGCCTCCGGTTCCGGCGCGCGATGGCCACCCTCGACGCGCTGGCGGGCGAGCTCGCGGACGGTCCGAGCGAGCTCCTGCGCGCGCTCGCGGTCGAAGGGCCGGACGCGGTGCGCGACGAGCTGCTCACCATGCTGCTCGCGGGGCACGAGACGACCGCCGCCACGCTGACGTTCGCGTTCGCCGCCGTGCTGCCGCGCCGAGACCTGGTCGAGCGGCTCGCGGCGGACGGTGACGCCCTCCCGGCCGCCCCCACGCCCGGCGAGATCCACCGGATGACCACCTCGGCCGCCGTGTTCTACGAGACCCTGCGGTTGTGGCCCGCCGTGTGGTTCATCGAGCGCAGGGCCGTCGCAGCGGACGAGGTGGCCGGCCATCCGGTCCCGGCCGGCGGCCAGGTCGGCGTGTCCCCGTGGGCGATCCACCGCGACCCGGCCCGGTGGCCGGACCCCGAGCGGTTCGACCCCGACCGGTTCGGGA
>JBEBJW010001795.1:0-1320 GCA_040079715.1 Myxococcota bacterium
GTTCACCGTCGGCGGGCGGCGGGTCGAGACGCGGTTGCTGGTCCGGCACGCCGACGGCGGGTGGGCGGGGTACCCGTACGTGTGGAACGAGGCCGGCACCGACGCGGTCCTCGCCAGGGCCGGGGCCGAGGTCGACGGGTGGAGCGTCCCGTCGACGCCGCAGTGCCTCCAGTGCCACGTCGTGGCGCCGACGGGGAGCCCGCTCGGCGGGACGCTCGGCCTGTCGGTCCAGCAGCTCGACGTGGACTACGTGTTCGACAGCGGGTGGACCGAGAACCAGCTCGACCTGTGGGTCCGCCTCGGGTGGCTCGCGACCGCGCCTGCCCGGCCCGGCCCGTACCCCGCGCTCGACGACGCGTCCGCCCCGCTCGACGTCCGCGCCCGGACCTACCTCGAGGTGAACTGCGCGATCTGCCACGTCGAGGGCGGGCCGGGCGGCGGGAGCCTCGACCTGCGGGCCTCGGTCTCGCTGGCCGACACCGCGGCGTGTGACCCGCCCGAGGTGACCGACCTCGGGGTGGCCGGGGCGCGGGTGATCACCCCGGGCGACCCGGCGCGGGCGCTCCGGATGCACCGCCGCGACAGCGCGGGGATGCCGCCGATCGCGTCCGACACGGTCGACACGGCGGGCGCCGCGCTGATCGACGCGTGGATCACCGCGCTGACCGCGTGTCCGTGAGCTCCGGCTCGACCGCTCCGGGCTGGATCCTCGACCGGGCCCGGGCCCTCGCGGCCGAGGCGCTGGCGGCCGGGGTGCTCGAGCCGATCGGGGCGGTCCGGGTCGCGGTCGACGGGTTCGACGTGCGGATCCTGGCCGGGTTCGACCGCAAGGCGCCGCGCACGGCGGGGGACCCGTTCCTGCCGCCGTACGAGCCCCTGCTGCTGGTCGACGGCGCGTTCGGGCCGGACCACGCGATCGTGTTGAACCGGTACCCGGTCCTCGACGATCACCTGCTGGTGGTCACCCGCGCGTGGGCCGATCAGGAGCTGCCGGCGTCCCCGGCGGATCTCGACGCGCTCGACCGGCTGCTGGCCGAGATCGACGGCCTCGGGTTCTACAACGCGGGGGTGGCGGCGGGCGCGTCCCAGCCCCACCGGCACCTCCAGCTGGTGTCGCGGGCGGCGCTCGGGCCGATCCCGGTCGAGCCGGCGATCCGGGCGGCGATCGCGGCGGGGGCCGGAGAGGTCGCCGACTGGCCGTTCGTCCACCGGATCGGCGCTCGCTCCGCGCCGATCCCGTCGGTGTCGGGGCCGCACACCCTGCTCGTGACCCGCGGCTGGTGGCTGGTCGCGCCGCGGACCACCGGCGCGGTCGACGGG
>JBEBJW010001796.1:0-1306 GCA_040079715.1 Myxococcota bacterium
CGTTCGATCGCGCCGTCCCCGCCGTCCATCCAGTCCTGCGGCAGCAGCAGCCGCGTTCGATCACCCCACCCACGCCGACCACCTCCTCCTGCGGCAGCGCGCGACAGCCCGACGGGCTACGACGGCACGGATGCGGGTCGATGCGTTCCGGTGGTGGTCGGGCCTGCTCGCGATCGTCGGGCCGCTCGTGGTGCTGCTCGGCGCGTACCGCGGGCTGTCCGCGTGGAACGACGAGGAGGACGCCACCGCCGCCCGCAACGCCGGCCGCGTGTACAACGGCAAGGTGCTCGACGTGGGCGCCGCCGCCGCGATGGACCGGGTGCTCGCGGCCCGCGATCCGCAGGTGGTCGTGCTCGGCCCGTCGTACGCGAACACCGACGTGCGCCCCGAGCTCCTCGCCGCCCGGCTCGGCGTGTCGAAGGACGACTTCGCGCTGCTGTCGGTCCCGAACTCGACCGGCGCCCACTGGTACGCGGTCCTGAAGCACCGGGTGTTCGACCCGGGGTACCAACCGAAGCTGGTGGTGGTGGTCAGCGGCCTGCAGTCGATGTTGCTGACCACCCCGCTGACCGAGTCGAGCTTCGTGAACCTCGAGGTCCAGCTCCCGGACGGCGGCGACCCGGTGATCGAGGCGAAGGTCGAGCACAGCGCGAGCCTGCGGTGGGCTCGGCTGCGCGAGCAGCGGGGCGAGGTCCGCGCCGCGTGGTTCGATCTGCTCCGCGACGCCCCGGTGATGGCGCTGACGCCGCTCGGCCCGAACCAGATCCGGGCCGCGCTCAGCCGGGTGTTCGACGACGCGCGGATCGACATGAAGCTCCACGGCGCCTCGACCCCGGTGGTCGAGCTGAACCGCGGCGACCAGCGGTTCTACACCCCGGACCTGCTGCCCCCGCCGGACCAGAGCTTCATGGCCGACGTGACCCGGCTGGTCGCGGAGAACGGCGCCCGGATCGTGTGGGTGAGACCGCCGATGTCGCCGTACATCCCGCAGGAGCTCGACGACGTCGTGCTGCCCGGGGTCCAGGAGGCGACGATCGCGCTCGTCGAGTCGCTCGGGGGCTCGTTCCTCGACATGCGCGGCCTGCCGATGACCACCCAGATGTTCAAGAACGAGGACCACATGAACGCCGAGGGCGCCCGGAGGTTCTCGGAGGCCCTCGCGCAGGCGCTGCTCGACCTCGACGCGATGCACCCGGCGATCCCGGGGGCCGGGGCGGGCGGGCTGCCGCCGCTCGACCTGACGGTCTCCTCGACCGGTCCGGCGGTCGACCGGGACGGCACCTGGGTCGGCCAGGGCGGCGCGACG
>JBEBJW010001797.1:0-1303 GCA_040079715.1 Myxococcota bacterium
GCGCCGCCCGACGCCGACGAAGGGGTGATCCGGCTCCACCTCCCGGCGCCCGTCCCGCCCGGCCAGACCGTGGCGGTGCACCTCGTGTACACCGACACCTGGCCGTACGCGGTGTTCGGCGGCGGCACCTCCCTCGGGGTGACCTCGGGGATGCAGCGGTTCCTCCCGACGGTCGCGCCGCAGCGGCTCGGCTCGCCGTGGCGGTACACGGCGCGGCTGGCGGTCCCGGCGGCCGGCAAGGCAGTCGGGGCGATCTCGGGGCGGACCCTCCGGACGTTCGACGAAGGCGGTTGGCACGTGGTCGAGGTCGACAGCGAAGACCACGTCGCGTGGTTCCCGGCGGTCGCGGTCGGGAAGTTCGTGACGGTCGAGGATCCTGCCCAGCTCGGATTCCCCGCGATCCACACCCACCTGTCGAGCACCCACTTCGGCAGCATCGAGCAATTCGGGCCCGAGGTCCGGCGGGTGGTCCAATTCTACCAGGGCTGGCTGCCGCCGTATCCGGTGAGCGAGGTCGAGATCTTCGAGGCGCCGCAAGGGCTGGGGGGCGGGCGGTGGATCGCGCCGCACGGGATGGTCAACGTCCAGCAGTTCCTGGTGTCGGGGTCGGTGCAGGATCCGAGCGCCGGCTCGAATCTCCGCGACGACAGGCCCCACCTCGAGAACGCGATCCTCGCGCACGAGCTCGCCCACCAGTACTGGGGCCACCTCGCGCCGCCGGCCTCGCTCGAGGACTTCTGGATCGCGGAGTCGCTGTCCGAGCTGTACGCCTGCATGTACGTGGCGGCGGCGTTCGACGCCCGCGACTGCGAGGTCCGCCTCGCGGCGAAGCGGGACCGGTGGGAGCGGTCGGACGCGCCGCACACCGTGGCCTCGTTGACCCGCGCGTACGAAGGGGGCTACCGCGCGCCGATCGTGTACGACTACGGGCCGTACCTGCTCGGCGAGGTGATCGAGCGGCGGATTGGGCGAGAGGCGTTCTTCGGGGCGCTCGACCTGCTGCTGCGCGACCACCCGTACGAGCCGCTGACCACCGAGCGCCTGCTCGCGTACCTCGCCGCCGCGTCGGGCGGGCCGCTGGACGACCGGTTCGCGTACTCGGTGTACGGCGGCTGGGTTCCAGCGCTGAGCCTCGACTGGACGACCCGCGGCCGCGACGTCACCGGGACGATCGCGGCCGACGTGCCGTTCGGGACGTTCGACGTGCCGGTCCGGCTGCGGACGAAGGACGGCGCAGTGGACGTGCGGGTCACCGTCCGCGACGGCGTCGGGACCCTCGCCGCGAGCGCCCCGCCCGGCAAGC
>JBEBJW010001798.1:0-1301 GCA_040079715.1 Myxococcota bacterium
GTGGGGTGGTGGGCGGTCGGTGCGTCCGCGTCCGCTGCCGGGCTCGAGGCGATCGAGCAGCTGGCGCTCGGCGATCTGTTGAACCTCGAGGTCGAGGTCGCGACCCGGACCCCGGAGCAGGCGCGGCAGGCGGCGGGCCTCGTCGCGGTGCTGACCCAGGACGATCTGCGGCGCGCGGGCGCCCGCGACCTCGCCGACGCGCTGCGGCTGCTGCCGGAGTTCGAGCTCGCCACCGACACCTGGAACACCGTCGGGATCGCGGTCCGCGGGAACTGGGCGTTCGAGAGCAAGGTGCTGGTGCTGATCGACGGCCACGAGTGGAACGAGCTCGACTACGGGACGTTCACCGTCGGCAACCGGCTGCCCGCGTACGCGATCGACCGGATCGAGGTGATCCGCGGCCCGGGCTCGGCAGTGTACGGCGGCTACGCCTCGCTCGCGGTGGTCGAGGTCACGACCCGCGCCGGCTCGGACTGGACCGGGTCGCGGGTCGACGCGCGGGCGTCGTGGCTCGGCTCCGGGGTGTACGGCCGCCAGGACGTCGGGGTCTCCGGCGGATACGCGCTCGGCGACGACGCCCGGTTCGGGATCACCGCCGACCTCGGCCGCGGCCGCCGGTCGGACGACCCGTACCGGTCGGTGTGGGGCCGGTCTGTCGACCTGACCGACGGCTCGGACCTCGATCCGGGGCAGGTCTCGGCGTCGCTCGATGCCGGCGGGCTGTCGGCCGCGGTGATGGTCGAGTCGTACCGGACCACCCACCGCGACGGGTACGGCGCGATCGGGCCGACCAAGCCGAGCGACTACCTCGGCGCGTACGCCAACGCGAGCTGGCGCGTGCGGCTCGGGCCGGACTGGACCCTGACTCCGCGCGGGTCGTTCGTCTGGCAGCAGCCGTGGCACGCGGTGGGCGACGCGGTCCCGCGCGAGGTCTGGTCCGCGGATCGGGTCGACCGGACCCGGGGCGGCCTCGATCTGACCGGCGCCCCGTCCGACCACCTCGACCTGCGGTTCGGGGTCGAGGCGGGGGTCGAGCGGGCTCGGGTGCCGACGTGGGAGGAGTGGTGGTGGTTCCCGACCGGGCCGACCGCGTCGTTCCTGTTCGGGGCCGGGTGGGCCCAGGGGATCCTCCACACCCGCCCGGTGAACGTGACCGCTGGGGTCCGGGTCGACGCGAACGGGTCGTACGGCGAGGCGATCAGCCCGCGGCTCGCGCTGACCCGGGCCTGGGACCGCGCCCACGCGAAGCTCCAGCTCAGCCGGGCGTTCCGCGCGCCCGGGTTCCAGCAGTCGAAGTACGC
>JBEBJW010001799.1:0-1299 GCA_040079715.1 Myxococcota bacterium
CTCGGCGCCGCCGGCGACGGGCCGTGGGCGTCGCGGATCGCCGGCCGGTACGCGCTCGGGACCGCGATCGGCGCCGGCGGGTCCGGCGAGGTGTGGGCCGCCCACGACGCGATCACCGGCGACGAGGTCGCGATCAAGCTGATGCCGGCGCTGACCGGGGTCGAGCTCGATCGGGTCCGCCGCGAGGTCACCGCGCTCCGGCGCGCGCAGATCCCGGGGGTGGTCCGCCTCCGCGACGACGGGCTCGACGGCGGCGTGTACTTCGTCGTCACCGACCGGATCCTCGGCCGGCCGTTCCCGGGCGCGCCGGGCCCGATCGGGTGGGACGCGCTGGCCCCGATCGCGTGCCGGCTGCTGCGGGTGCTCGACCAGGTCCACCGGCTCGGGGTGGTCCACCGGGACCTGAAGCCGGCGAACGTGCTCGTGTCCGACGCGGGCGAGCCGTTCGTGCTCGACTTCGGGATCGCCGGCGGGCGGGCCCTCGGCACCGAGCGAGACGGCGCGGTCCGCGCGACCCCCCGGTACGCCGCGCCGGAGCGGCTGCGGGGCGAGCCCGGCGACGTGCGGACCGACCTGTACGGGTTCGGCGCGATGGTGTTCGAGGCGGTGACCGGCTGGCTCACCCACCGGGTGGCGTCGTTCTCGTCCGAGGCGATCGTCCGCGCGCGGCTCGCCGGCCCGGCCACCCGGCTGACCGGCAGCGCGGCGGTGCCCCCGCTGGTCGCGTCGATCGTGGACCAGCTGCTGGCGAGCGATCCGCGGGACCGCCCGTCGACCGCGGCCGAGGTCCTCCGCGCCCTGAAGCCCGAGGTCCCGGATCCGCTCGCTGCGCTCGACCTGCTCGATCGGCTGCCGTCGGACGCGCCGGTGGACGAGGACACGCTCCGCGACCTGTTCGTCGGGCCGGACGCGTTCCTCCACCTGCGCGACGACGGGGCGAAGGCGCTCCACCGCCGCACCGATGGCCGTCCGGACGCGATCCGGGACGAGCTCGGGTCGTGGATCGGCCAGGGGCTCGCGTCGGTGGTCGACGGACGGGTGGTGATCGAGCGGCGGGTGCTCGACACGCTGCTCCTCGCCGACCCGTCCGACGCGCCCCCGATCCCGGTCGACGCCGGAGACCCCGGCCTCACCACCGTCGACGAGCTCCTCGACTGCGGCAAGATCGGGCTCGCAGCCGGGGCGATCGCGCTCGGCCTCGCGGTGGCGCGGACGTCGGGCGACCGGGAGGCGGAGGTCGAGCTGCTGGTGCGCGCCGCCGCCGCCGCGCTCACCGCCCAGACGCCGGAGGCGATCGAC
>JBEBJW010001800.1:0-1282 GCA_040079715.1 Myxococcota bacterium
CACAGGTCGAGCCGCCGGCGCGGAGCTCCGGGTGGCGTCCCGTCGTCCGCCACCGAGCGAGCAACCGCACCGCATCCCGTCGATCCCCAGGTCGAGCCGGACGGGGGGCTCCGGGTGGCACCGCATCCCGTCGACCTCGCGATCGACCTCGACGTCGACGTCGATCTCGAATTCGAACTCGAACGCGAACGCGAACGCGAACGCGAACGCGAATTCGACGTCGCGATCGACGTCGACCTCGACCTCGACGTCGACCTCGCGATCGGCGTGCGGCGGATTGTCGACCATGGAAGCGGTCGACCGTGATCCCGCATCCCGTGGGCCCTGCTCCGCAGGGGAGCCCTGCGGGGTCTCCTCCGGCGGCGCCTCCGTCTCGCTCCGCTCGACCGCCTTCTGCGCCCTCCGCGCTCCTCACGCGGGGTCGCGGCGATCCACCGGTTCGGGTCGATGAACGCCGCGCTCCCTTACAGATCTGTGAATTCCAGTGTCGCGGCGGGGAACTACGGTGGCCCGTCCGACGAACGGTCGGGAGGGAGGAACGATGTCGACCATGACGCGATCGATGGTGACCTGCGCGCTGGTGGTGCTGTTCGGGTGCGGTGACGACAGCACCGGGGGCGACGGAGGCACGTTCTCGTCGCAGAACTGCACCACCGACTGGTCGTGCATCAACGGCGACTGCACCTGCGCCGACGGCAGCGCGTGCGACGACGACGCAGACTGCGAGACGGCGTGCGAGGTCTGCGACTGACCGGAGCGACGGTTCAATCCGCCGGTGACGCCGCGGCGCCCGAGAACCGCCACGACAGCCCGAGCCAGCCGTACACGTCGGTGAACGCCTGGCCGTCGTCGAGGCGGACCCCGCTCCCGCCGAGCGCGCCGAGCACCGCGGTGCGCGCCCCGACCGCCCGCTCGAGGTCGAGCTGGAGGTGGAGGGTCCGGCCGTACGACGGCTGCGCCTGGTGGTCCGCGATCCGCAGCCGCCCGAGCGCCGACGCCCGCACCGTCCACGCGGCGACCTCGGCCGACACCCCGAGCTCGAGCCGGTGCTGGAGGAACCCGCCGGCGGACAGCGCGTCCGCGTCGGACGAGTAGTCGCCGATCGGGGTGAACTGGGCCCGCTCGGTCGGCTCGGCGCCGCCGTCGGTGGCCCGGATGATCCGGTACGTCGTCCACAGCTCGCACCGGCGGATCGACCACCCGAGATCGGCCGTCCCGCGGACCTGCTGGCCGACGACCGACGCGCCGTCGACGGTCGACCCCTGGTTGAGCTGCCACGACC
>JBEBJW010001801.1:0-1279 GCA_040079715.1 Myxococcota bacterium
ACAGCCGGGATCGACGCGAGCGGCGCACAACTTCGCGAAATAGCGCGGGTCGTCGCCCGCACGGACCTGCTTGATCGCTTCCTGCGCGACATGAAGGCCGACATGACCGGTCGACCGGCGTCCCAGGCAGCTGCGCCGCCCCCGCCGCGCGCCTCCGCGGCGGCCGACACGGACGCGCCCGGACCGGCACCGGTCGGCGCGGACCCACACGCGAGCGCAGCGATCAGGACCATGGTGGACAACTCCGCGGATCTACACCATCCCGGGTCCGGTCACCAGCCCCACCGGGTGGGACCGAGCCTTCGACCGGATCGTGCGCCGCCACCGTCGACGAGAACCGCCACGAGCGGAGGCGCCACTCCCGATCGTAGTCCGTTCGGACCAGGGTCCAACCCCAGCTCGGGCGAATCTCGGGCCGCTTGTGGGGCGAGATCACGACCAGGACGCGCGCTGCGCGGGCCACCGCGAACAACACCGACGGCAGCCGCGACGTCGGGCACAGGTGGAGCGCCATGCTGCACACGCAGGCCGCGTACACCCGGTCGCCGAGCTGGTCCGGCAGGTCCGCGAACGTCCACGGCAGCGCGTCGCGGCCGGTCCGCGCCCGGTACGCCGCGCCGGTGTACGGGTCCGCGCCGTCGATCGCGTCGGGCGCGACCCCGAGCTCGCGCAGGGCGAGCGTCACCTCACCGGACCCGCAGGCCAGGTCCAGGATCCGCCCCGGACCGAGGTGCGGAGCGTGGGCCGCCACGACGCGCCGGACGCCGTCCTCGTGGGGGTTGCGGTACGACCCGCCGTGGGCGGCGTAGTAGCCGTCTGCGCCGTGTTCGACGTACCGGGCCCGGATCGGGCCGTCCGGATCGGGGTTGCGGAGCGCCACGCACACGAATACCCCGCCGGGATGGACGACGCCCTGCCGCCGTGGACCGACGCCCTCACCCGCCACGTCGCCGCCGACCGCGGGCAGGACGTGACCGTCACCGGGATCCGGCCGCTCGCCGGCGGGGCCTGCCAGGACAACTTCCGCGTCGATCTCGCGATCGGCGGTGTGCCGAGCCGGTACGCGGTCCGGTCCGACGCGCGGGCCTCGCTGCCGGGGAGCCTGGATCGGGCGACCGAGCGGGCGGTGATCGATCTGGCGGTCGCGCACGGGGTGCCGACCCCGGCGGTCCGGTGGTTCGTGCCGGATCTGGTGCGCCCGGGGGCGGCGGCGATCGTGATGGACTGGGCGGACGGGGTGGCGATCGGGGCGCGGGTGCTGAAGGACCCCGGGCTGGCC
>JBEBJW010001802.1:0-1273 GCA_040079715.1 Myxococcota bacterium
TGCCCCCGCCGCGCATCGGTGACGGATTCCCGCCCGCCGCGTGTCCGTACCCGGGGAGGAGGCGATGGTGCTGTGGTTCGTGGGCGTGGCGCAGCGGTGACGGCGGCGGCGGACATCGAGCGGTCGGCCACCCTCGAGGGCGAGACCGTGGTGGACGATCCCGGCGGGGACTTCGTGTTCGACGGGCCGACCCGCCGACCGGCCGTCTGGACCACCCTGCGGGTCGGACACGGGTTCGACGCCGCGTTCCTGCGGATCACGCCGGAGCTGTGCGTGGGACGTCGGTCGTGGGCACCTCGTGGTACGACCGGGCGCCCGCGTCCGAGGTCCGCCCGACCGGAGGGGCGCGGGTCGGGCTCGGCGGGCTGGTCCAGCCGGGGCTGTACGGGCACCTCGGCTGGGGCTGGGGGCGGTTCCGGATGCCGAACGATCGGGACCGGGCCCGCACCGAGGACGCGGTGGCGCTCGACGCCGGCGGGTACCTCGATCTGGCCCCGGGCCCGGTGACGTTCGGGGTCCACGCCGGCTACGCGCTGTTCCCCGCGTGGTGGGGCAACGCGAACGCTGTCGGTCGGCGCGCACGCCGGCCTGTCGTTCTGACGGTCACACCGACAGGCGGTACACCCGCCGGACATCGGCCAGCCGCTGCTCGAACGGGACGCCGAGGTCGCGGAGCAGCCCGTTGTGCAGGTCGTACACCCACCCGTGGACGATCGGGTAGCCGTGCTGCAACCAGTGCTTCTGGACCGCGGCCGTCTTGATCACGTTGTTGCACTGCTCGTGGACGTTCAGCTCGACCAACCGCCGGAACCGCGCGTCCCGGTCGGGGATCCCGTCGAGCTCGGCCTCGTACAGCCGGTACACGTCGCGGATCTCGCGGAGCCAGCCGTTGAGCAGCCCGAGGTCCCGCGGCTCCATCGCGGCCGCGATCCCGCCGCAGCCGTAGTGACCGCACACGATGATGTGCTTGACGTGCAGGATCTCGACCGCGTACTCGATCACCGACTGGCCGTTGAGATCGGTGTTCACCACCAGGTTCGCGATGTTCCGCTGGACGAACACCTCGCCCGGCTCGAGCCCCATGATCTGGTTCGCCGGCACCCGGCTGTCGGCGCACCCGATGTACAGGAAGTCCGGGAGCTGCTGCTTCGCCATCCGCTCGAAGAACGTGGGGTCGTGCTCGGTCCGCTCCGCCACCCACTTCGCGTTGTTCTCGAACACGCGGCGGTACATCGCCTCGGTGTCCATGTCCCCTCCCGGCCCACCCCGGTAT
>JBEBJW010001803.1:0-1273 GCA_040079715.1 Myxococcota bacterium
CGCACCCGCAGCCGCCCTCCGCGCCGCCCTCCGCGCCGTCGTCCGTGACCGTGGTCGTCCCGCCGGGCCCGAACGCCTGGAGCGACACCCGGTCCGCGCTGACGTCCGCTGGGATCGCGGGCGCCCAGGCGCCGCTCGACCAGACCTCGTCGTCACCTGCGTAGAGCCTCCACTCGACGGCGGTGAGGCACCCCTCGGTCGGGTTCGGCGTGAGGTTGTGGACCGCCACGACCGTGCCGTCGGCGAGGCGGTCGACCTCGAGGGCGGCGCGTCGCACGCCACCACGGTCCAGCTCCCACAGGTCTCCGGTTCGCACCCGTCGAGCGCCGGTTTCGCGCAGCCGGTGATCTCGACCCGCGACTCCTCGCCGATCACGAACGTGGTGTCTGTCTGTCCATTCGACGTGAACGAAGCTTCGACCGGAGTGCCGTCGTCGGTCGCGCCTTCGCAGGTGACCACGAGCGGGACGCCGCCCGCCAGGACCCCGCGCGCCCCCGCCCAGCAGGAGACGGTGGCGTCGGGGCCGTAGATCGAGGAGAACCCGGCGCGGTCGTCGTCGGACAGGGTGCTCGGGTCGGCCGAGCAGACAGGGTCGAACGGCGTCATCGACGCGTCGGGAAACTCGGAGTATCCGAGGCCGAACACGAAGCCGAGGTGCCGGACCAGCAGCGCCCGCACGCTGTACGCGTCGTCACAGCTCGGCGCCGCGGCGGCGTCGTCGTCGACCAGCCTGGCGTTCGAGTCGAACACGATGTCGAGGTCGAACCCCGACCCGTACGGGACGCGCTGTGAGGCGACGGGGCCGCCCAGGACCGGGTGACCGCCGGGAAGGAACAGGATCCGGTGGTGCCCGTCGGCCGCGACCACGGCCGCTGCGTCGCCGATCACCGCTCCGCGGGAGACGCCCGGGAAGCCTGGCGCGCAGCCCACCGACGCCCACTGTGCCAGGGCGGCGTCGACCTCGGCGACGACGTCCACGCCGCCGAGGTCGGCGTCCTGGACCTCGAACACCAGGGGCTCGGCGCCGGGGGCCGGGAACGGGTCGTTACCGGTGGTCCAGGCGAATGCGATGGTCGACCACAGCATGTCGCTCCTCCCCGGCAACGTACCACGGCCGGTGTTGCCGGACTGGAGCGAACGCGGCTGCTGCTGCCGCAGGACGAGGTCGGGAGGGTGCGCGTGGCGGTCGGTGTTGACTTCGTGGCACCCAGGGCTGGCGTGACCTTCGGTTCTGGATCCGCGCGTCGTCCGGCGGCGCGGAGCGCCAGGTGGC
>JBEBJW010001804.1:0-1270 GCA_040079715.1 Myxococcota bacterium
AGCACCGGGGTGCTCGACAGCAGCTCGTCCACCAGGCCGACCGCCATCAGCCACGCGATCGGCGAGGCGAGCCGGGCGGTCACCCAGCCGGCCGGTCGGGACCCAGCCGCGCGGCGTGGGAGGCGACGTCAGATGAGTTCGGTCAGTCGACGCATCACCGGATCGTACCCTCGCGGTGATCTGCCGTCACCCCGGACACGTAGTGGACGGTCGAAGGAGGTGTCCGTGATCCGTCGTCTGCTGGTGATCGCGCCGATCGTGGCGGGAGGGTGCGAGGCGCAGCTGTGCGCGCTGCTCGGCGAGTACGCCGGCCAGTACGAGGGGGACCTGTCCGGTGAGGTCAACGCCGCGATCGCCGACGCCGGCGGCGGGGAGGCGGACGTCCACCTCGAGCTCCACAGCGGCGAGGGCGACGACGCCACCGCGCTGTTCGGCGACAGCAAGGTGTCGTGCGACGACGGCGAGCTGACCCTCGACCTGTCGGCCGCGGACGGCGAGGCGATCGGCACGGTGACCGGCCTGCTCGAGGGCGGGGCCGGGCACGGGGACTGGTCGCTGCTGTCGGGCGAGACCGGGACCTGGTCGTACTGACGGTCGGCGCTCGTTCCGGAGTACGCTCCTGCGGTGACCCTGGTGGCGCTGACCAACGGCTCGGTGGACCTCGACACCGGCGAGGTGCACCTCGACGACGGGCGCGAGCACCGGCTGACCACCCTCGAGACCGCGTTGCTCGCGCACCTCGCGCGCCGCCCGGGTGTCGATGTCGACCGCGACGCGCTCGTCCGCGAGGTGTGGGGCTCGGCCGGCGCGTCGCACCGGGTGGTGGACTTCGCGGTCGGCCGGCTGCGGAAGAAGCTCGGCGAGCCGCGGCACCCGCGCCACGTGACGACCAGCCACGGGTACGGGTACCGGTTCGTGCCGGCGACCGCGGAGCCGACGCCGATCCCGCCGATGCCGGACCAGGTCGTCCCGCTGGCGACCGGCCGCCTCCACCTCGGCCAGCGTCGGTTCGTGAGCGACCGGGGCACGGTCGCGCTGTCGGCCCTCGACGCCCGGATCCTCGCGGTCCTGGTCGGGGCGAACGGGGGCCTGGTCCCCCGGGACGAGCTCGCGCGGCGGGTCTGGGGGATCGGGCGCCACGAGCTGGCGCTGCGGGCGGCGATCTCCCGCCTCCGGACCAAGCTCGGCGACGATCCGGCGAACCCGCGGGTGGTGGACGCGCCGAAGGGCGTCGGCGTGCGGCTGCTCCAGGTCGCGTCGGCCCGCGTCC
>JBEBJW010001805.1:0-1267 GCA_040079715.1 Myxococcota bacterium
GTGTGGGGGCGGCGCGAACGGCGGCGACGTGGAGGCGCTGATCCGGGCGTCGATGGCGCTGCGCGGGGTCCGCCCGTCGATCGACGAGGTCGAGGCGGTGGCCGGCGGGGCGCCGCTCGAGCCGATCGCGCGCCGGTGGCTGTCGGAGCCGACGTTCGGCGCCACGATCCGCGATCTGCACGCCGAGCAGCTCCTGGTCCGGTTCGACGTCCGGAACCACGTGAAGTCGGTCGGGCCGCTCCGGGGGGTCCCGGAGGGCGACCTCGTGCGGCGGCTCGACGAGGAGCCGCTCGCGTTCGTCGAGCAGGTCGTCGCGCAGGGCCGGCCGTACACCGAGATCGTCACCGCCGACACCACGATGGCCGACCGGACGGTCGCCGCCGCGTACGGGCTGCCGTACGACGACGCGGGGCCCGAGTGGCAGGAGCTCCCGTGGTCCGACGGCCGGCCTGCGGCGGGGATCCTGTCCTCGTCCACCGTCTGGCAACGGTTCATGTCCAGCACGACCAACCACCACCGGTCGCGGGCGAACCTGGTGCGGTCGATCCTGCTGTGCGACCCGTTCGTCGGCGGCTCGGTGGTGAGCGATCCGACCGCCCTCGACGCGCTGGCGGACGACCCGGCGTGCGGGGCGTGCCACAGCGAGCTCGATCCGCTCTCGTCCGCGTTCTTCGGGTTCCGCGACTACGTGCTCCCGGGCGACAACGTGGCCGCGACCCAGGCCGGGTGCCCGCCGGAGCTCGCATGGGCCTGCTACCCGCTGAAGATGTGGGACCCCGCGGGCACGGTGTCGCGCGACGACGCGAACATGCCGCCGGCGGCCCTCGGCGACGTACCGCTCGACGACGTGGGGGACCTCGGCCTGGCGATCGCGGCCGATCCCCGGTTCGCGACCTGCACGGCGCGTCGGTTCGCGGGCTACCTGACCCAGCGCCCGATCGAGGACGTGCCGGACGACGAGGCGGATCGCCTGGCGGACCTGCTGATCGACGCGGGGTGGGACGCGCGGGAGCTCGCGCTCGCGGTGGTGCTCGATCCGGCGTTCTTGGACGGTGGACCGCAGCAGGCCCGCCCCGAGCAGGTCGCGCGGACGTTCGAGGCGCTGACCGGCTGGCGGTGGGAGGTCGAGCCCGAGCCCGGGTACGGCGAGGTCGACCTCGCGCTGACCGACCGGTACGGGTACCGCTCGATCCTCGGCGGGCTCGACGGGTGGAACACGATCCGTCCGGTCCACCAGCCGACCGCGACCCGCGAGCTCACCCTGGCG
>JBEBJW010001806.1:0-1244 GCA_040079715.1 Myxococcota bacterium
CGCCGCACGCCGCGGTGCTCGCCCGGGCGATCGCCGAGCTGTTCGGGTAGTCGGACGGCTGGTCAGCCGCCGTCGACCACGAACACCCGGCCCCTGCGGGCTTCGCCGTACGCGTCACCCGGGGCGCCGATCACGAGCTCGTCGTCGCCGTCGTGGTCGAGGTCGCACCCGGCCAGGCTCGCGCCGAGCTGGTCGTTCGGCTCGACCCCGGCGTACACCACCGACGCAGCGGTGGGCGCGACCTCGCCGGCCCCCAGCGGCCCGGAGAACACGTACACGAGGCCCGGGCGGGCGGCCCCGCCGCGGTCGTCCGACGGGGCGGCGACCGCGAGGTCGAGGGCGCCGTCGCCGTCGTGGTCGAGGATCGTCGGGATCCCGAACAGGGCGTGGTCGGTCTCGCCGCGGATCACGAGGTCCGCGTCGTCGGTGGTGCGGTCGGCGGCCAGCGGCCCGAACCAGACGTACACCGCGCCGCGGTGGTCGCCCCCGCCCGCGGCGCCGAACGCCGACACCGCGAGATCGCCGACGCCGTCGCCGGACAGGTCTCCGGTGGCGACGGTCGTGCCCAGCACCGCGCGATCTTCGACGCCGGACAGCAGGATCGGGTCGTGGGTCGGCCAGTCGGCGACCGGCCCCGGGACGACCGCGACCCGACCGCGGCCCTCCCACTCGTACTCGCCGAACACGAGGTCGGGCTCGGCGTCTCCGGTGAGCTCGGCGACGGCGAGGCTCTCGCCGGTCGGGGTCGTCGGCTCCAGCGCCGCGACCCGGATCCAGGCGGCGTCGGGCGCGACCCGCGCGTCGAGGGCGCCCCCGCGGTACGCCCGGATCTCGCCGGGGTGGATCCCCCAACCCCAGTACGTCGCGGACAGCACCAGGTCTGCGCGCCCGTCGCCGTCGAGGTCGCCGGCCGGGGCGGCGCCGCCGAGCTGGGCCCCCGGCTCGTCGCTGAACCAGGTGCCGGCGTCGTCGGTGGACCCGTCGATCGACCGCCCGACGTCGAACAGGAACGCGGCGCCGGTCTGGTTGCCGGGCCGGTAGGCGCTGACGGCGGTGATTAGGAGGTCGCCGTCCCCGTCGCCGTCGACGTCACCCGGGAACACGACCCGATGGCCGAACAGGTCCAGGTGCTGGGTTCCCACACCTCGCCACGCGGCGTCGAACGGGGTGCGGACGCCGGCGTCGGTGCCATCGAACACGACGGCGTAGCCCCGGCCGTCCCCCGAGTCCGACCAGCTCTGATC
>JBEBJW010001807.1:0-1262 GCA_040079715.1 Myxococcota bacterium
GAGCTGCACCACCCCCAGGACGAAGACGACGTCTGGCTCCGGGTCGGGGAGCTGACGATCGACGGCGACACCGCGACCGCGACGTTCCCGGCCGGACCGGCCGACCGGGTGCGGATCGTCCCGGTGGGACCGGCTGCGGGCGCCGAGGTCCGCGAGCTCCAGGTGTACGCGCAGTGACGGCGGGGGCCGGTTAGAGCCGAGCCATGATCTGGCTCCTGTCACACGCCCTGGCCGCGATGCCCCCCGAGGTGAACCTCGAAGACCTCGGGCCGTGGGAGGACAACGCCGAGCGCCTGCTCGACCTGCCGGACGGGTGCTGGGAGTGGGTCGGCGAGGCGAAGTGGGACTGGGACGTCGGCCGGTGGGGCGGGTCGCGCGGCGACGCCGTGTTCGCGGGGCAGACCGCCGAGGGCACCTGGGGCGACGTCGCGCTGTCGCCGATGGGCGAGCTCCGGCGAGAGAAGGGCGATCTGGTCGCGGTCCGGGTGTACGACGCGAAGGAGGCCCGGTTCGCCCCGCTGGTCGGCAAGTTCCGCGGGGCGCGGGTCACCGTGTCCGGCGGGCTCGGGCGGAACAAGACCGAGGCCGATCTGGCCGAGAACGCCGAGGCGGCCAACGTGCTGCGCGAGGCGCTGGCGCGGGTCTCCGGCGACGCGTACTCGTCGTACGCCGAGTGGGACGACGGCCGCGGCGGGGTGGTCCTCCACCGGGCGGTGTCGCTCGCCCCGCGGGACTCGCAGCAGATCGACTTCCAGGTGTTCTTCCCGCGGGGGGGCACCCTGCCGACCCAGCTCGACCTGCGGTTCCCGGACACGTTCCGGACCGGGAAGCTGCCCCGGTGGACGATCCGCGAGGCCGAGGTCCACGTCCGCGGCGCGATCAAGGGCGACGAGGTGTTCCCGACGTCCGAGGCGTTCACGTTCGGGTTCGGGATCCTCGGGTTCCGGTTCCACGGCGCCCAGACCGTCCGGTACCGCCGGGTCACCCGGTGCTACATCCCGCAGGGCCCGCTGCTCGAGCCGGTCCCGGGTCCCGCCGCCGCCCCGGTGCCGGAGCCAGCGATCGACGTGGAGGCGGTCGAGCCGCCCGCGCCGCCGCCCGAGCCCCCGGCGGACGGCGGAGCGCCCCCGCCGATCACCGAGTGACCGCGCCGCCGGTGGGCGTGTCGCGCAGCACGTCCTCGACCAGCGACACGCACAGCGCGTCGAGGGCCACCCGGTCCGGCCCGCGCGGGACCGCCGCGGCCCCGGCGTGGTACGCCC
>JBEBJW010001808.1:0-1259 GCA_040079715.1 Myxococcota bacterium
ACCCGAGGTGGCGGGCCACGTCGTCCACGACCCGATCGACGCCGGTGCCGTCGATCGCGGTGACCTTCCGGACGGGCGGGATCCACCCGCCGCCGGCCAGCTCCACCGCCCGCTCGAGCTCGCGCGCGAGGTGATCCGCGCCCGGTCGATCGGCCTTGTTGACCACGAACACGTCGGCGATCTCGACCAGCCCCGCCTTCATCGCCTGGACCGCGTCGCCGGACTCGGGCGTCAGCACCACCACCACCGTGTCGGCGACCTCCATCACCCCGAGCTCGGACTGACCGACACCGACCGTCTCGACCACGATCCGATCGAACCCGGCGGCGTCGAACAGGTCGACGACCTCGGCGGTGGACGCGGACAGGCCGCCGAGGTGGCCCCGGCTCGACAGCGAACGGATGAACACGCCGTCGTCGCCGGTGTGGCGCTCCATCCGGATCCGGTCGCCGAGGATCGCGCCCCCGCTGAACGGGGAGCTCGGGTCGACCGCGACCACCGCGACCCGCTCGCCGCGGGCCCGGGCGGCGGTGATCACCCCGTCGACCAGGGTGGACTTGCCCGCACCCGGCGGGCCGGTGATCCCGACCACCTGCGGCGCGCCGGGTCCGGATCGGCGGCGGACCACGCGCTGGCCGAGCAACGCGCCGATCCCCGGGCCGTCCGCGCCGTCGGGACCGGTGCTCCGGCGCCGCTGCTCGACCCAGGTGATCGCGCGGGCGAGGGCCCGGCGATCGCCCCGGAGCGCGGTGTCGAGCAGGTCGGTCGGCATTGGCCTCTCTATCCCGATCGGTACACGGCGAGCGCGGAGCCGCCGTAGGTGCGCCGGCGATCGAGCGCCCACCCCGGTGGGGCGTCCGGTGCGGCGACCGCGGCGTCGGACTCGAGGACCACGACGGATCGCGCGCACCCGGCCAGCGACGCGAGGATCGGCCCCGGGGCTTCCCGGTACGGCGGATCGATCAGCACCACGTCGAATCCCCCGAGCGTCGGGCCCACGGCGCGCACGTCGCCGACCCGGACCTCGACCGAGGCGCCGATCTCAGCGACGTTCTGGGCGATCGTCCGCGCGATCGACGGGTCCTGCTCGACCACCACCACCGACGCCCCGCGCGACCACGCCTCGAGCCCGAGCAACCCCGAGCCCCCGAACGCGTCGAGGACCCGGAGCCCGGACAGATCATGGCCGACGAGCGAGAACATCGCCTCGCGCACCCGCGCGGACGTCGGCCGCACCCGATCGGCGACCGGGTGGGGCA
>JBEBJW010001809.1:0-1257 GCA_040079715.1 Myxococcota bacterium
CTGAGCCACTGGATCTCCCTCGACTCCCACGGCGGAGCACGATCCGAATCTACGCTCGGAAGCTCCACGGCGCCGTTTCGCGGGGTTTCAGTCACCAACCGGTGCCCCGCTAGGCAAGGTGCGGCGAATCGTTTAGGCTCCGGCTCCGTCGGAGCGAGGTCGATCGATGCGGGTATCGGTGCCGAAGGAGAGCCGAGCGGGCGAACGCCGGGTGGCCGCCACCCCGGACACCGTCCAGCGGCTCACCAAGCTTGGGTTCGTGGTCTCGATCGAGCGAGACGCCGGGAACGAGGCCGGGTACACCGACGCGGCGTACGCCGAGGCCGGCGCCCGGATCGTCGACGACCCGTACCCGGACGCGCAGCTCGTGGTGAAGGTGAACCCGCCGACCGACGCCGAGCTCGGGCGGATGGCGCCGGGTACCTTGCTGATCGCGCTGCTGTACCCGCTCCAGAACCAGCCGCTGGTCCAGGCGATCGCGGCCCGCGGCCTGTCGGCGATCGCGCTCGACCGGATCCCCCGGATCAGCCGCGCCCAGAAGATGGACGTGCTGTCGTCGATGGGGAACATCGCCGGCTATCGGGCGGTGATCGAGGCGGCCAACGTGCTGCCCCGGTTCTTCGGCGGTCAGATCACCGCCGCCGGCAAGACGCCGCCGGCGCGGGTGCTGGTGATCGGCGCCGGGGTGGCCGGGCTGGCCGCGATCGGCGCCGCGCGCGGACTCGGGGCGGAGGTGTACGCGTTCGACACCCGCAAGCCCGTCCGCGAGCAGGTCGAGTCGATGGGCGGCAAGTTCCTGACCGTCGAGATCGAGGAGTCGGGCGACGGCGGCGGTGGGTACGCGAAGGAGATGAGCCCCGCGTTCATCGCGGCCGAGATGGCGCTGTTCCGCGAGCACGCCCCGAAGTCCGACATCGTGATCACCACCGCGCTGATCCCCGGCAAGAAGGCGCCGCTGCTGTGGACGGCGGACATGGTCGCCGCGATGAAGCCGGGGTCGGTGGTCGTCGACCTCGCGGCCGCGCAGGGCGGCAACTGCGAGCTGACCACCCCGGGTGAGGTCACCAAGGCCCACGGCGTCACCCTGATCGGCTACACGGATCTCACGAGCCGCCTGCCCGGCCACGCGAGCCAGTTCTTCGCCCGGAACGTGGTCCACCTGCTCGAAGACATGGGCGGTGGCGAGAAGTTCAAGATCGACCACGGCGACGAGTGCGTCCGCGGCGCGCTGATCGTCGAGAACGGCGCGGTCCTCCC
>JBEBJW010001810.1:0-1248 GCA_040079715.1 Myxococcota bacterium
GGCGGTCAGCGGCTCTTCGACTCGAGGTACGCCTTGGTGAAGATCGCGTCGTCGAGGGTCTTGAGGTCGACCTGCTGGATCGCCACCGTGGTCTGGTTGCCCTTCTGGACCTCGTCGAAGATCCGGATCTCCTTCGGGAAGTAGATCTCGGCCCCCTTCGACTCGCTGAACAGCTTGTTCCACGCCGGGTAGTACGTGGTCCGCATCAGCTTGCCGGACAGCGCGAAGTCCTGCCGCTTGAGCACGTTTCCGGTGGCCTGATCGAGCCACAACTCGACGGTCGGATACGCCACGTCGACCCCGGTCTTGCCGGTGAGCTTGAGGTGGTCGACCTTGTAGGTCTGGAGCGCTTCGGCCCCGACCCACGCCGGATCGTACTCCTCGGCGAGGCGCGACTGGTCGAAGTCCTGCCGGTTGCCGTCGGTGCCGCCGATCCGCTCGCGCTCGGTCCGCCGCTCCCACTTGCCGACCGCGGGATCGTAGAAGAACAGGTTGTTGTCGACCCGCAGGTAGCCCTTGCCGGCCTCGGACTGCGGCTTCGTGAACAGGATCGCGAGCTTGTCGGTCTCGTCGCGGCGGTACACCACCGCCTGGTACACGAGGTCGCTCTTCCCCTGCTCGGTCTGCTCGATGTACACGAGGCTGGTCCAGTCGCCGGAGTTCTGCTGGCGATCGTCGATCGTCTTCAGCATGGTCACGAGCTGGTCGGCGGCCGGCGGGACCGCGGCCGGTGCCGCCCAGGACAGGATCGCGAACCCCAGCGCCACGAGCATCGGTCGCCTCCGGTACCCAGCTAACCCGCGACCGGCACGCCGTTGTCCCGGTGGGCGTTGGTGCGCGTCCGCGGCCCGTTCGGCGCGCGTCCGGGCGTGGGCGGGGGTTCACCGCCTCCGAGGTCGCGGATCCGCGCGTCGAGCGCCTGGAGCTCGCGGGGGAGGGCGTACGGCCGGTACCGACGGAGGGCGGTGACGGCGCCGCCCGTGTTTCCGAGCCGCTCGTACGCGTCGGCGATCGACAGCAGCACCGCCGGCGTGCCCGACAGCGCGTACGCGGACTCGAACGCGGCGAGGGCGTCGTCGTACCGGTGCTCGGCGTACGCGCGCTGGCCGGTGGTCAACAGCGCCTTCGCCCGGGCCTGGTCGTGGACCGACGGGGCGGCCACGTCCTCCGGCTCGGCGCCGACGCTCGGGACGGTGCTCAGCAGCGCCACCACACACCACATCGGGCCTCCGTTCGAGCGGTGACGGC
>JBEBJW010001811.1:0-1247 GCA_040079715.1 Myxococcota bacterium
GGGCGAACGGGTCGGACCCGGTCACCGGCGTGGCCCCGCGCGGTCCGGGATCACCGGGCGGTGACGGTGGTGGTGAACAGCACCACGTCGTACGGGTCCCAGGTCGACGCGAGGAACGGCAGCGCGAGCGTGGCGCCCCCGTCGGCCGTCGGCGTGACGGTGATCGCCGGCAGCAGGTACGCCCCGTACAGCCCCGCCCGGTCGCAGTGGAGGATCTGGTCGCCCGGGCAGGTCGCGCCGACGCAGCAGTGCGCCGCCTGGAACGCGGGGTCGGCCATGTCGATCACCGTGGCCGCGTCGCTCCACGGGCCCTCGGGCGCGGTCGCGAGCCGGACCACCACCCGGTTGTCGACGATCGCGCCGGTGACCGGGTCGTGGAGCTCCCGCTGGTACAGCGCGATCCACCACCCGTCGACGGCGGTGACCGACAGCTCCCCGACGCCGTCGGTCTCGAACAGCGGGTCGACCGGGCCGGGGGGCGCGACCCAGGCGGCCCCCGACGGGTCGTACAGCGCGGTGTCGGCGCCGGTCTCGATCGACGCCGTCGGCACCCGGGCGAGGCGGACGCCGTCCCGCCGGAAGTCGCCGGTGCCGAACTGGTACACCCAGCCGTCGCGCTCGACCGGGGACACCTGGACGAACCCGCCCCCGAGCTCGCCGGCGTCGAGGTGGTCGATCGGGCGGACGATCTGGTACGTCGGCGGCCCGATCCCGGCGGTGTCCCACCGGGCGAGGTACCCGACCGTCATCCGGATCGGCGGCCCGAACGCGACCCCGCCCGCGTACCACACGTAGGTCGCGCCGGTGGACAGCGTGGCCGCGCCGGCCGGGACCTCGAACGTGCCGGGGAGGTTCGGGAACGGGCCCGCCGGGTCGTGGATGTAGTCCGCGAGGGACTCCCCGGGCGGGGCGATCATCGCGACCCCGGCGAAGTCCCGCTCGATCGACGCGTCGACCGACGCCGCGACCGACGGCACGTCCGGGGTGACGTAGAACGCGAGCTCCCGGCACACCGCGGTCGGATCGGCGACCACCGACGCCAGCGGCACGACCCCGACGGAGTCCGGGTCCTCGCCCCAGGTCCAGATCAGGCGGTACCCGACCGTGTCGCCGAACAGCAGGTGGAGCCCGTCGCCGACCACCACCGGCACCCCGAGGTCGGAGCCGAGCAGGTTGAACCGGGTCTGGACGTGGTTGTCGGTCGGGTCCTCGAGGGTGTCCTCCGACAGCAGCTCGCACCCGAACCG
>JBEBJW010001812.1:0-1242 GCA_040079715.1 Myxococcota bacterium
GAGCTTACCTCGCCGGCCTCGCGCTGCCCACGGGCCGAGTCGACACGGGCCGAGGCGATGCACGGGTCCGGCACCCAGTCGGCGGCGTTGAACCCCTTCTGGCCCTGACGCGCGCGCCCCGCGCCCCGGACCTCGAGCCACCGGCGGACCCACCGGCGGACCGCGTCGGAGAACCGCCACCGCCACTGCCCGTCGACCTTGACCCGCGCCTTGTCCATCCACCCGAGGTGGATCGGGTGGGTGGCGATCGACTCGCCGCGGTACCGCCCGTCGAGGAACACGATCCGGCCGCTGGCGTCGGGGCCGATCGGCCCGTCGACCGGGGGACGCCCGATCGCGTTCGACCAGTCGAGCATCGCCTGGAGATCGTCGGCGACGCCGTGGCGACGGGCCAGCTCGACGAACGCGTACCCGCAGGCCGCGGCGTCGTCGGTGGCCCGGTGGGCGCGCTCGAGCTGGACCGACAACCGCTCCGCGAGGTCCGACAGCTTGTGGCTCCGGGCGTCCGGGAAGCACCGGATCGACAGATCCACCGTGTCGACCTCGGCCAACGGCTCGGGCCACCGCATCCGCGCGTCGCCGGTGCGCTTGTGGACCTCGTCGAACTCGCGCGTCAGGAACGCGAGATCGAACGGGTAGTTGTGGGCGACGGTGACGCCGCTCTGGAGCAGCTCGCGGACCCGCTCGGCGACCTCCTCGAACCGCGGGGCGGACGAGGTGTCGGCCGCGCTGATCCCGGTGATCTCGGTGACCTTGCGCGGGATGTCCCGCTCGGGATTCACGAGGGTGGACCAGTCTTCGCGGTGGCAGACCCGCCCCTCGGCGTCGAGCCGGAGCACCACCACCGCGAGCTCGATGATCCGGTCGCCGCCGAACGGCTCGAGGCCGGTGGTCTCGGTGTCGAACGCCACGATCGGCAGGTGCTTCCAGCCGGTGGCCGCGGCGGCTCGCTCGCCGTCGGGGGCGCCCGCGGCGACGACAGCGGCAGGGAGGGAGGGTTCCGTTCCGGGCTGGACGTCCATCTCCTCCGGCTATCCGGGCGACCGGCTCCGCCGCGGACAGAATCTGACCGTTGACACGCTCACCGGCCGAGGAGCGGAGCGATCGCGCGACGGGTCGCGTCCTGGGCGCGGTCGCGGTGGGCGAGCCACTGTGCGTGGGCGTCCGGCCCCACGTCGTTCGCGATCCCGAGGACCGCGAGGAACGGGATCCCCGCGTCGCGGCACGCCGACGCCACCGCGT
>JBEBJW010001813.1:0-1242 GCA_040079715.1 Myxococcota bacterium
GCTCATCCGCTGAAGCGGCGGCCAGATCGACGTTCCCTGACCTAGCGGACCTCGCGGACCTCGGCGGCGGACCTCGAGGTCGATCGAGGACCTCGGTCAGCGGCTCGTTCCCTGACCTCGCGGACCTCGGAGGACGGTTCAGCCGTTGCAGGGGCGGCCGGGGTGTTCCGCTCCCCCATGCTCTGGCTGGGAGGGCGATCGAGGTCCGCGAGGTCAGGGGATCCGCGCACCTACACGATCTCCGGCGGACCCTGAGGTCGGGGACCGAGGTCCGCGAGGTCCGCGAGGTCAGGGGATCTGCACGGAGTCGAGCGATCGGCGCTCGAACGCGTCTCTCCGCCGGTCGAGCCTCCCCTGACGACAACGTCGCCGCTCCTGTCGCCCGACGCACGAAGCAGCGGGCGCGCCGAAGATCGAGTCCGAGACCACCTCTGCGAGCTCGCTGCGGGTACGCACCCTGCTCCCAGCACACCCTCGGCGCTCAGTCGACAAACCTCGTCACCGGTCGCCAGCCGCGAACGCCGAACCTCCTCGACCAAGCGTCGCCGAACCGACGCGGCGACCGACGCCGGATCGGCGGAACAACCAGTTCCCACGCCCTAGACGGAGGACATCCCTGCCGCGCGCTGCGGAGGGACCACCGGGCTGTGGCCCGTCGAGGAGTCGTCATGTCCGTCGTGCAGCTCGAGTCGACCGCGTTCGAGGAGGTCCCCCTCGCCACCCTGGAGGTCGACGGCCGCCCGGCCTGGCCCGCCGTGCAGATCGCCGCCGCCCTGCGGTGCGAGCCTGCCCGGTTCCAGGCCCGCGTGACCACCGAGTGGCTCCCGCTGTTCGTCCCCGGCCACGACTACGCGGTCCTCGTCGGCGCCGACCTCGAAGCGGTGCGCGAGGCCGCCCCCGACGCGGTCGACCCCAACGCTACGGGCGCGATGGTGTTGTTCGAGTCCGGCGTGCTGCTGGCGTTGGCCAGGACGGTGGCGGAGTGCGGGACGCGGCTCCGCGAGCACCTCCGGGCGCAGCTCCCCACCTGGGACGGGCCGGTGGTCACCGAGTTCGACCTGCGGGTCCGCCGCGAGGAGCGCCTGGCCGGCACCCTCGACTACCACGACCGGCGCCTCCGGTACGGCGCGCTGCGGGTCACCGCGATCGAGCTCCACGCCGGCGGTTTCGTCGGCGCCGAGACCTACAAGTCGCTGCTCGTCCGGGCCTGCGAGATCGCGCTCGGCTCCCGCCTGCCCGAGC
>JBEBJW010001814.1:0-1232 GCA_040079715.1 Myxococcota bacterium
GGGTCAACGATCCTGGCCCGGTCAGCACCGCGTCGCACACCGCCGCCGCGACCCGCGCGTGGCCCTGGTCGGACAGCGCCCAACCGTGGACGGTCAACGCGGCCCGGGCCTCGCCGTCCTTCGGCCAGTCGGCGAGCAGGTTCACGTGCGACACGCCGTCCGCCGCCTTCGCGACCTGGCCGAGCAGCTCGTTCCACGCGGCGGTCCGAGCGTCGATCGCGGCCTGGGCCGAGGGCGCAGGCGGCTCCGCGAGCTGCGCGACCGTCGGGGGGATCGCCGACACCAGCAGGACCCGCGGGTGGACCTTCTTCCCGAGCGCACGCAGATCTCCCACCAACGCCCCGAGCTCGGCCCGGAGCTTGTCGAGGTCGACCGGCTCGGCGCCGAGCTCGACCGCTCCGAGGGTGACCACGACGTATTCCGGTCCGAGGTCGCGGATCGCGGCCAGCCGATCGTGGGCGGTCGCCACCGTCTCGGCCGGGACCGCGCGATCCACCACGGTGAACCGCTGCGGAGCGCGCTCCTCGAGGCAGTCGGCCAGCGCGGGGACCCACCCGGTCGACGCGGACGGCTCCGCCCCCGGGGCACCCGCCGGAGTCGAGAGCGCTGCCGGAGCCGCCCGACCGGCCACCAGCCCGTCCCCCATCGCGACCACCGCCGCCGGCTCCGTCCCGGACGCAGCTGCAGCCAGCCTCTCGAGCCACCACACCACGGAATCTCCGTGCGCTCCGAAACCCGCGGCGCGGGTCGCGCGTTCCGCGCCCGGCGATCGGTAACCCGGAGTATGAGGTCGCCGGAGGTCCGATGCCCCGCCTGAGCCCGGGGGTCCACCTGCTGTGGCCCACCGTCCACGCCACCGTGTTCGACGCCGAGCGGCCCGGCCCGACCGCGCTGATCCAGGCCGGGATCCACGGCGACGAGATCGCCGGCGTCCACGCGCTGCAGGAGCTGCTCGAACAGGGCCTCCGACCCGCGGCGGGGCGGCTGATCGTGATCCCGGTGATGAACCCGCCCGCGTACCGGCTGCGGAAGCGGTTCGTCCCGGACGGCCACGATCTCAACCGGGTGTTCCCCGGCGATCCGACGGCGGACCGGTACGAGCCCCGGCTCGCCGCCACCTTCATGCAGCTGTGTCGGGACGAGCGGCCGGCCCTGGTCGCGACCCTCCACGAGAGCGCGAAGCGGTACGATCCCGCGCGGGTCCCGTCGTTCGGCCAGACCCTCGTGTACGG
>JBEBJW010001815.1:0-1226 GCA_040079715.1 Myxococcota bacterium
CCGCCGCGGCCGCGGCGGCGGCGAACCCGTACCACGCGATCGACTGGAGGTGGGCGATCGCCGGCGATCCCGGGGCGACCCACTGGTCGAGCGCGTGGGTCGCGCCGGCGAGCGGGCGGAGGACCGCGAGCCGGAGCCCCTCGTCGGTGAACCACGGGAGCCCACCGCGGTCGCGCAGCGCGAGGATCGTGGTCGGATCGCCGCGGCCGAGGCCGAACAGCCGGAGCCAGGTCCAGCCGCCCCCGAACGCAGAGTCGCCGGACAGCACCAGCTGCTGGGTCCAGTCGTCCGCGGCGTACCCGGCGACCACCGACGGGAGCGTGATCGCCACCGCCAGCGCCGCCGCGTGCCAGGGCCGGACCCGCGCCGCCAGCGACCGCCACCCCGCTCCGCCCACCGGCCCCTCCGTCGATGGGGTCGCCTATCCGCCCGCGGGCTACGCTGGCCGCCCGTGTGAGGAGTTGGAGATGCCGCTGACGATCCCGGAGGGCTGGCGCGCCGCGCTGTCCGACGTCCCCGCCGCGCCGTGGTTCCGCGAGCTCGACGCGTTCGTGACCGCCGAGCGGGCGTCCCACGAGGTGTTCCCGGCGGAGGACCAGGTGTTCGCCGCGCTCGCCGCCACCCCGTACGACGCGGTCGACCTGGTGGTGCTCGGGCAGGACCCGTACCCCACGCCGGGACACGCCCACGGCCTGTGCTTCTCGGTCCAGCCGGGGGTCCGCCCGCCCGGCTCGCTGGTCAACATCTACAAAGAGCTCCGAGACGACCTCGGGCTGCCGATCCCGACCACCGGCTACCTGTTGCCGTGGGCCCAGCGGGGGATGTTGCTGCTGAACGCGGTCCTGACCGTGCGGAGCGGCGAGGCGAACTCGCACAAGGCGAAGGGGTGGGAGAAGTTCACCGACGCGGTGATCCGGGCGGTCGACGCGCGCCCGCGGCCGGCGGTGTTCGTGTTGTGGGGGGCGTACGCCCAGAAGAAGGCGAAGCTGGTCGACGCGACCCGCCACGCGGTGATCGCCGGACCGCACCCGTCGCCGCTGTCGGCGAAGCTGTGGTTCGGGAGCAAGCCGTTCTCGAAGATCGACGCCGCGCTCGAGGCCCAGGGCAAGCCGCGGTTCGACTGGTCCCTGTCCTAGCAGGCCTCGGGAAAGCTCGCTTCGCGAGGTTCCCGGCCTGCTAGATGCCGATGGCTCGCCTTCGGACCGCCGCCCTCCGGGCGACCCTCC
>JBEBJW010001816.1:0-1223 GCA_040079715.1 Myxococcota bacterium
ACACGACCCCGCGGCCCACGAGCTCGCCCGCCGCAGCGATCCCCAACCACCACGGCATCTCCCCTCCGCGGGCGGAGTGTACCGCGATGGCCACCTCGCTCACCGGCGCGCGGCGAGGCCGACCAGCATCGCCTCCACCTCGTCGAGGTGGTCGAGCAGCACGCCCACCGCCGCGTGGCGCAGGGTCCAGAACGCGTCCAGGTCGTCCTGGAGCAGCCCCGGCTCGAGGTAGTGCTGCTCGATGCCGTACAGGCTCTTCGCCAGCTGCACCAGGGCGACCCGGCCACACGCCGCGACGTCCGCCGCCGGCACCGTCGGGTTCGCCGCCACGTACGCCTCCACCACCGTCGCGGCGATCGCCAGCCACTGCGGATCCAGCGCCACCGTGTTCGGGTGGAACGCGATCCGCCCGAGATCGTACGACCGCAGGAACGGCTCCGGCGGGCGAAAGTCGAGCACGGCGCAGATCGCGTCGTCGCGGAACAACAGGTTCACGAACGTGTAGTCCCCGTGGAGCACCTGCGAGCCGAGCTCGGGCAACCCGGCCAACAGCGCGGGGATCCGGCCGAGCTGCCGCTTGCGCTCCGGCACGGAGACCAGCGCCGCCGCGTCGAACGCGTCCAGCGATCCGGCCGCCTTGCGCTGCCGGACGATCGCGAGCAGCCGGTCGAGCGCGCCGTCCAGGGCCGCGATCGACACCCGGCGCCAGCTCCACGACCGCTCCGCCGGACCGCGGCTCTCCGGGAGCCCGGCGAACAGCGCGTGGATCTCGCCGAGCGTCCGGCCCACCGCGGCATACCGGGCGGGACCGAGCCGGTCGGTGACGGTTCGACCCTCGACCCACGCCCAGACCGACACCGCGGCGGACGCGCTGCGGTCGATCCACGCCCCGTCGAGGGCGGGGACGATCGCGGCGGCCGGGATCCCCCCTGCGCGCGCGGTCTCGGACAGGCCGATCGCGCGCGCCTCCGCGGCGAGGTCGGCCTGCGGTGGGTAGCGCTTCACGAACAACGGGCCGGTCGAGCTGGTCGCCCGGTAGTTGATCGCGCCTTGGCCGATCGGCACCCGCTCGAGGCGCACCGTGTCGAGGCCGTACCGCCGCGCCACCAGCTCCGCCAGCGCGTCGGAGTCGAGCGGGGAATCCAGCCCCGAGCGGTCGAGCGGGGAATCCAGCCCCGAGCGGTCGAGCGGGGAATCCAGCCCCGAGCGGTCGAGCGGGGAAT
>JBEBJW010001817.1:0-1202 GCA_040079715.1 Myxococcota bacterium
GCTGTACGTCGAGGCCCGCGGGGCGAAGCTCGCGCTCCAGGGCGGCGAGATCGTGGTCAAGGTCGACGGGCAGGTCGTCGAGCGGGTCCGGATCGCGGACACGGCGCGGGTGGTGGTCAGCGGCGCGGTCTCGCTCACGACGCCGCTGCTGCACGCGCTCGCGGACCGGGACGTGTCGCTGGCGGTCCACGGGTGGGGCGGGACGCTGGCGGGGTCGTTCGTGCCGTCGTCCGGGCGGAACGTGCTCGGGCGGATCGCGCAGCACCGGGCGGCGAACGATCCCGGCGCCACGCTCGCGATCGGGCGGCGGATCGTCGCCGGGAAGATCGCGAACCACCGGGTGCTGCTGCGGCGGAACGGCACCGACGTCCCGGATCGGACCCTCGAGCTGCTCGACGGGTACGCCCAAGAGGCGCTGTCGGCGCCGTCGATCGCCGCGCTGTACGGGATCGAGGGGACGGCGGCCCGGATCTACTTCGAGCAGTTCCCGCGGATGTTGAAGGATCGGGCGCTCGCCGAGGGGTTCGACCTCGACGGGCGGAACCGGCGGCCGCCGAAGGACCCGGTGAACGCGCTGCTGTCGCTGTCATACGCGTTCCTGCTCCGGGAGGTGACGAACATCCTGGTCGGGATCGGGCTCGACGCGTGGGTCGGGTTCCTCCACCGCCCGCGGCCGGGCAAGCCGGCGCTCGGGCTCGACCTGATGGAGGAGTTCCGGCCGGTGTTGGCGGAGTCGGCGGTGCTGACGGCGCTGAACACCGGCGTGCTGGGGATGGACGACTTCGACGTGCGGCGGGTCGGCACCACGCTCCGCGACGCGGGGCGGAAGAAGTTCATCCGGGCGTTCGAGCGGCGGCTGGCGGACGAGGCGACGCACCCGGCGTTCGACACGCGGATGTCGTACCGGCGGATCGTCGAGGTCCAGGCGCGGTTGCTGAGCAAGACGGTGTTGGGGGAGATCGACGGGTACCCGCCGTTCCGGGTGCGGTGATGGCGCGGCTGGAGCGTCGACTGTACCTGGTGACGTACGACATCTGCGGCGAGGGCTCGGACAAGCGACTGCGGCGGGTGTACCGGACGCTCCGAGGATACGGGGAGCACCTGCAGTACTCGGTGTTCCGGTGCGTGCTGACGGACCGGCAGCTCGCGGAGCTGGAGGGGGCGCTGGACCGGGAGATCGACCACCACAAGGACCAGGTGCT
>JBEBJW010001818.1:0-1218 GCA_040079715.1 Myxococcota bacterium
GACCGCTCGGGGCTGGTTTCCCGCTCGACCGCTCGGGGCTGGTTTCCCGCTCGACCGCTCGGGGCTGGTTTCCCGCTCGACCGCTCGGGGCTGGTTTCCTACGGCGTGACGATCCGCTCGACCAGGACCTGGTTGTCGCCCTGGAACTCGGCCCGCAACAGCACCGGGAACGTGGGGTGGTCGACGATCCACACCGACACGTCGCCGCCCGCCGCGTGGACCACCTGGACCGGATGGACCCCATCGTTCACCGGGACGGGGATCACGCCGGAGCCGACCCGCTCGAGCTCGACGTCTTCGCCGTAGATCGTGAACCGCGCCGGCGTCCCGGCGTGGAGCGACGCCAGCGTCCGACGGCTGACCAGGAACGGCGGGGTGTGCCGCGCGAACGGGCCGCTCAGTCCGTCGTCGTCGTCCCGGGCCATCGCGGTGCCCTGCGACAAGAACACCACCCCGTCGCCGTCGACGGGCGCGTCCGGACCGAACGTCGCCGCGCCCTCCTCGGTCCACGGCCGCTCGCCCTTGCCCGCGAACCCCCACGCGATCGCGAACGGATCGACGGCCCGGATCACGATCTCGTAGTCGTCTTCGGCGTCGAAGTCCGCGGTCCGTACGAACCACCGCGCCCCCGGCACCAGCCACGCGCCCACGTCCACCCGTTCGTTCGACACGCTCCCTCCATCGATCGGCGACCTCCGGCCTTCGCGCGGCTGGTCGGTCCCACCCGTGCGTTCGTATGCCGGCACCGGCGCCGGGCGGAGCCCCCGGGCGACTCACGGGGAGGTCGGCGCGTCCGCGATCCCGAGGGTGATCGCGATCGAGCCTGCGGTGGTCTGGCCCTGCTGGTACCAGTCGCGGGCCGCGGTCTCGTACTGGTCGCGCGCGGCGACGATCCGATCCACCCGGCCCCCGACCGACCCGCCGGCACCGACCTCGGCCCCGGAGCGCGTCCGCTCGGCCACCAACAGCTCGACCAGCGCGTCGGCGCGGTGTGACCGCTCGGGCTCGGGCCCCGGCGCCAGCAGCGTCAGGTACGCGGACTCGAGCCTGTCGCGGTCTGCCCCGAGCCGGCCGAGCTGCTCGACCACGCCGCGCTCGG
This sequence comes from Myxococcota bacterium, assembly GCA_040079715.1. Taxonomy (GTDB): domain Bacteria; phylum Myxococcota_A; class UBA796; order UBA796; genus JACKER01. The sequence goes on from JBEBJW010001818.1 coordinate 1,100, forward strand.
CGTCGAGCACTGCGTACAGCTGCGCCCGGCTGCGCTGGACCGAGATCTCCGACGCGTCGAGCCGGGTGGTCGCGGTCTGGAGGAACACCGCCGCCGGCAGCACCACGATCAGCCCGAGC
>JBEBJW010001819.1:0-1206 GCA_040079715.1 Myxococcota bacterium
GAACAGCGGGAGCGCGCGATGGACGAGGTGAACGGCGCGCTGGCCCTGGACCCCGGCAACCAACGCGGCCTCGAGCTGCTGCGGCGGATTCTCTCGCACACGCCCGCGGTCCTTCCCCCCGCGGTCGAAGCAGCGCAACGGAACGCCGAGGAACAGGCGTACGCGAGCGTCGCCCGCAGCGTCTCACTGCGCATGGCGATGTGGATGGCGTTGGTGCCGCTGATCTGGGCGATGGGGCCCTTGAGCGTGCCCCTCGCCGCGGGAGGCGTGGCGACGGTGGTGATCGTGGCGGGCCCGCAGGGCGGGGTGCGGGTCGAGCTCCGGGGCAAGGCGGGGACGTTCCGCGCAGGGCGGGTCCCGCCCGGCACGTACGAGATCCGCGCGATGTTCGACGGCACGCTGGTGGAGCAGGACACGCTCCGGATCGAAGGTGGTGAGACGGTGACGATCAAGTGCAGCAAGCTCACCCAAGTGTGCTCGGTCCAGCCGTGATCCTCGCGCTGTGGTCCGTCTCCGCCGCGCGAGCGGCCTGCCCGGTGCCGTTCACCGAGATCGAGCTCCGCTCGCTGGTCGCCCAGTCGAAGCAGGCGGTGTTCGACGACGATCCGCTCGGGCACAAGCGGGTGTTCGCCGAGTTCCTCGGGCGGGTCCCGTGCCTCGATCACCAGCTCCCGCGCGACGCGTACGCGCAGCTCCTGCTCGACGAGGCGATCGTCCGGTACGTCGGCAAGGCGTCGTGGGAGCAACCGCTCGGCACCGCCCTCACGATCTTCCAGGATCTGCCGGGGGTCCCGAAGTACCTGACCGAGGGGTACCTCCCGCCGTTGCCGTTCCGGCGCGGGGACGCGGTCCGGCCGGACGACGCGGCGATCTTCGTCGACGGCGTGCTCGTCACCACCCCCGAGATCCCGGTCGTGCCGCCGGAGCACATCGTCCAGGTGTGGCGCGACGGCGACTGGCACAGCGTGTACCTCGACGAGTCGCACCCGGCGATCCCGCCGGAGTGGATCGCGCCGAAGCCGAAGGAGGTGATCGAGGTCGAGCGGCCCGACACCGCGTGGAAGCCGTCCGGGCGCGGCGGGATCGGCGTGTCGTTCGGGATCGCGGTCGCGAACCAGCTGGTCGACTTCCCGGGGACGTACCTGCCGGACTCGAACGCGGTCGGGGGCGCGGGCGGGATCGTCACCGCCGGGGTCCAGCCGATCG
>JBEBJW010001820.1:0-1203 GCA_040079715.1 Myxococcota bacterium
GGCTAGTCGATACGGCTCGGAGGCTCGGTGAACGACACGCTGTTCGACGGGTGGTTCGACGACAGCCACCGCCTGTTCCGCGCGGCCTGCCGCCGGTTCGCCGAGGAGGAGATCGCGCCGCACGCCGAGGAATGGGAAGAGGCGGGCGGGTTCCCGGTCGAGCTGTACGCGAAGGCGGCCGAGGCCGGCGTGCTCGCCCCCACCTTCCCGACCGAGGTCGGCGGCGGCGGCGGCGACGTGTTCCACGGGGTGGTCGCCGGTGAGGAGCTCCAGCGCGGCGGCAGCACCGGGGTCGTCGTCGGCCTCGGGTCGCTGAACATCGCGCTGCCGCCGGTCCTCGCCCTCGGGACGGACGACCAGAAGGCCCGGTTCGCCCGCCCGGTCCTCGCCGGCCGGAAGATCGCCGCGCTCGCGATCACCGAGCCCGGCACCGGCAGCGACGTGGCCGCGGTCCGGACCCGCGCGGTCCGCGACAGCGACGGCTACCGCCTGTCCGGCAGCAAGACGTTCATCACCAGCGGCGTCCGGGCCGATCTGGTGACCGTGCTCGCGCGCACGAGCGACGATCCGCACCACGGGCTGACGTTCTTCGTGGTCGAGCGCGGGATGCCCGGGTTCACCGTGTCGCGCGCGCTCCGCAAAACCGGCTGGTGGGCGTCGGACACCGCCGAGCTCCAGTTCGACGACGTCCGGGTCCCGGTCGAGAACCGGCTCGGCGACGAGGGCTCGGGGTTCTACGCCCTGATGCGGAACTTCGAGGGCGAGCGGCTGATGCTCGCGGTCAACGGGTGCGCCCTCGCGGCGTTGTCGCTCGAGCACGCCGAGCGGTACGCGCGGGACCGGACCGCGTTCGGGCGGCCGCTGGTCGGGTTCCAGGTCACCCGCCACAAGCTGGCCGACATGGCCACCAAGGTCGCGTCGGCGCGCGCCCTCACCTACACCGTCGCCGACCGGCTCCGCCGCGGGCAGTCCGTCGTGGCCGAGGTCGCGATGGCCAAGAACCACGCCGCTGAGGTGGCCCGCGAGGTCACCTGGGAGGCGGTCCAGATCTTCGGGGGGATGGGCTACATGCGCGAGACGGTGGTGGAGCGGTTCGCCCGCGACGCCCGGCTGCTGCCGATCGGCGGCGGGACGAGCGAGATCATGCGCGAAGTGATCGCGAAGATGGGGCTCGGGCTGTAGTGCGACCCAGCACCGTCACCC
>JBEBJW010001821.1:0-1196 GCA_040079715.1 Myxococcota bacterium
GGGTGGGCGCGACCCAGAACCCGATGGACCTCGACTACCGCGCGCTGTCGAGCGCGGGGATGTGGTTCGTCGGGCGGCTGCAGACGGACGGGGATCGTGCGCGCGTGGTGGAGGGGATGGCGAGCGCGACGGGCAACGGCGGCGGGCCGGGGTGGACGGCGCTGTCGGCGGCGGTCAAGAAGCTGGCGCGGCGGTGGTTCGTGCTCCGGAACGTCCACGCGGAAGACGGGACGATCCTGGTGAACCCGCGGCACACGATCACCTGGATGCGCGGATCGACTTCCGCAACGGGATCGCCGGCCTGGCGGCGGCCTGTGAGGCTGTTGTACCGGAGCCTCGAACCCGCATCGTCACCCCCTCTCGGTGCCCCCGGCTTCCACGATGCCATGGCTGAGGGCGGACATCAGGGTCGGGGGCACCCGTAGCCCTTGACGGCGACGGATCCGAAGCCGTCCATGCCGTCCAGGTTGAAGTCGTACCCCCGGGAGCATCCACCGAGGCCCGTCGCCCCGTCGAACACGATCGTCTCGCCGTCGTCCCACCGAAGCACCCATCGGCCGGACGAGCGATGTCCTGCCCCGCCGACGGCGAGGCCGGTCGCCAGCTCCTCGAGTTCGGCGGAGGCCGAGACGTGCTCGAAGTGGGCCTCCTCGCCGATGTGCAACGAGAGCGACTCGAACAGCGGTGCCGGCGGAGGCGGGTCTTGTCGACCACAGGCGACCCACGACAGGAGAATCCAGCTCCGAGCGGTCGAGCGGGGAATCACCGGAGCACCAGCCGCTCGCCGGGCTCGAGGTCGTCCGGGTCGACGCTCGGGTTCGCCGTCGCGAGCTCGTGCCACCGCGAGCGGTCGCCCAGAACCCGCTCCGCGATCCTGACCGTATCCCCGGCCACGACGGTGTAGGTGTCGGCCCCCGGGTCGGGCGCCCGATCGCGGAAGAGGATGATGGACTGGAGCAACGCGTACGGATCCGTGCGACCGACACCGTGGTGGAGATCGGCTAGCTTCACTTGCACACGTTGTCCAGAAACGCCATCATCGAAGTTGCTGTGGTATCGTGTGGCGGCGACGCGATTCCAACCCTCAATCGGGGCTTTCGGGCCCCAGGGAGCGCCCGGTGAACGTCAAGATCCTTGCAGCGATCGCCACAACTGCCGTGTTGTCTATGGGAACGGGCTGCGGTGCGACCCCTGCG
>JBEBJW010001822.1:0-1195 GCA_040079715.1 Myxococcota bacterium
GCGAGGTGGCGGGCGACGAAGCCAGCGCCGGCCTGCCGACCGAGGGGACCCCGACCGCGGACCGCCCGGCCGAACCCGGGGCGACGGGCGACGTCCCGGCCCGGAGCGACGAATGATCCCGGTCCCCGCCGGACACACCCTCGGCGCGCCGATCCGCGAGGACGACCACGAGTGGGTGGTGCGGACCCGCCTCGCGAACCGGTCGGCGATGACCCGGATCGGCAAGGTCGTGCTCCCGGACGGCGCCGACGGCGCGGTCCGGGCCGCGGTGCTGGTCGGGGAGCCGCTCGACGAGCGGTGGCCGTGGGAGGTCCGGCGGGTGCTGGACGGGTACCGGGTCCGGGCCGCCCTCCCGGTCGACGAGGCGCTGCCGACGGTGCTCGCCGCCGGCCTCGCGGACGGGCGGCCGTTCGTGACCCGGGCGTGGATCGACGGGGTCCGGCTGCACCAGGCGCCGGCCCGCGACGCGTCGCTCGACCAGCTCCTCGCCCTGTTGGCGCGCCTGCACGCCCGCCGGGTGCTGGTCCAGGACCTGAAGCCCGACAACACCGTGGTCGACCCGTTCGGGCGGGTCTGGCTGGTCGACCTCGAGAGCCTGCGGGCGGCCCCGTCGGGGGTCGCGCCGTGCACCCACTACACCCCGCGGTTCGCCGCGCCGGAGCAGCTCCGCGGCCGGACCAGCGCGGCGGCGTCGGATCTGTACGCGTTCGGGCGGGTGGTGACCGAGCTGTACGGCGGCTCGCCGGGGCCGCGGTGGTCGGCGATCGTCGCGGCGTGCCTGGCCGAGGATCCGCTGGCCCGTCCGACCGCTGGCGAGGCCTGCGGGTGGCTCCGCGGCGGGAACCAGGTCGACCCGACGATCCGGATCGACGAGCCGATCCTCGCGTCCGACGTCCCGCGGCTGCCGGACGCGCGCCAGACCCCGATCGAGCGCTCCCCGCTCGTTCGTTCCCCGCTCGACCGGTCGGGGCCGGATCCCCGCTCGACGGCTCGAGGAGGGTCGCCGGGTCCGGCGTCCAGGTCTGCCGCGCCCACCGCTGCCCCCGAGGTCGCGCCGGCGGTCCCAGCGGCTGCGGCGGTCCCGGCGAGCCCGGAGGTCGTGGCGGCGGCGGCCAGCGGCCGAGGGCGACGGTGGGGGCGGCTCCTCGGGGCGGTGACCGCGGTGGCGCTGGCGGTGACGGCCGGGGCCGCGGTC
>JBEBJW010001823.1:0-1193 GCA_040079715.1 Myxococcota bacterium
GGGGCGGGCCGTACGCCGTCTCCGGGGGTGCTGGCGGGAGGTTCCGCGCCGCCGCCAGCGCCTGCTCGTGGGCCCGGGAATGGGCGGCGGTGAAGGCAGAGACGGCGTGATCGATGTCCGGGCCGATGAACAGAACCTCGCCGTCGAGCCACAGCGATGGGCCGTCTTGGCGGATCGAGCCGATGTCGACCAGCTCCAGGTGCCGATACCACCTTCGGGAGTTGCTCGCGACGAACGACAGCAGGTTCTGGCGCTTGACGGAGACCGTGGTCCCCGCGAGGACGACGTCGTCCAGCGCGTGGCTGAGCACGAGCCAGCCCGCCACCGGAGTCCCCAGCACTGCGAGCGCGGAGGCGAGCGCGAACGACCCTGGCGCGAGCACGGCGATGAGCGCCGCACCGGCCAGGACAGCGACCTCGAGCGCGGCACCGCGAACGAGGCCCTCCCGGAGCCCGCCGGTCACCCGGAGGCCGGTCGGGGTTCGGTTCACCACCGGTTCGAACACCCTCACGACGTCACCTCGTCCCTGGAGACGTTGGGCACGGCCCCTCCATTGCGGTGGGCGTCCCGACGTCCGACCGCGGTCCGATCCGAGGGTCGCCGAAGCGGGTGCGAAGGGGGGTCAGTCAGCGGACGGTGGCCGGATTCGATCCGTCGTTGCGGGCCGCGGGCGGATCGTCGAGGATCGGATCCGAGGAGCGTGACCGGTGACCGAGTACCTGGTGTTGATGCACGCCGGCGCCGACGGCGACGACGCCGCATGGGGCGCGTACCTCGCCGGGCTGCGGGCGAGCGGCCGGTTCGACGGCGGCAGCGCGATCGGGTCCGGGGTGTGCGTGTCGAAGACCGGCGCGGCGCCGCCGATCACCGCCCACCTCGTCGGGTACCTCCGGATCCGCGCCCACGACCTCGACGACGCGGTCCGGCTGCTCGCCGGGAACCCGGTGTACGAGGCCGGCGGGGTGGTCGAGCTCCGCGCGCTGCCCCGCGACGGGTGACGGCGACCGCGCGGGGCACCGCCTGTCGGTTCTGGCGGCCTCGGTCGATCGGCCTCGCCAGGCTCGGGCGAGCGAGCGCGATCGGGTCGGGGTCTGCGGGTCGAGGCGGGGCGAGACGCCTCCGATCACCGCCCACCTCGTCGGGTACCTCCGGATCCGCACGATCTCGACGACGGAAGCTCGCCGGGAACCCGA
>JBEBJW010001824.1:0-1190 GCA_040079715.1 Myxococcota bacterium
GACCGGGCCCGGGCAGCGGGACAATCGGGGTGAGGCAGGGAGGGGGGACGATGGCGGACGACCAGCCGGGCGACGCACACGACGGGCGCGATGCACACCAGGGGCCGCTCCACGGGCTGACGCTCGAGGCGATGCTGACCGCGCTGGTCGACGCGTACGGGTGGGACGGGATGTACGATCACCTGCGGATGAACTGCTTCCAGCAGGAGCCGAGCATCCGGTCGAGCCTGAAGTTCCTCCGCCGCACGCCGTGGGCGCGGGCGAAGCTCGAGAGCCTGTACCTGTGGCACCTCCGCGAGCTGAAGCGGCAGGCCCGCCGGTCGTCGACGTGAGCGGGCCGGCGGCGAAGTTCGGGCTGCGGAGCGAGCGGGTCGCCGTCGACGGGCGGATCGGCCCGGCGACGGTGGTGATCGACGGGGCGCAGATCGCGGCGGTGCTCGGTCCCGGCGAGCCGCCGGCACCCGACGTCCCGGTGACCGACGTCGGCGGCGACCTCGTGGTCCCGGGGCTGATCGACGCCCACACGCACCTGTTCCTCGACGGCCTGACCGGGTCCTTCGGGTACGAGCGGGCGCTGCTCGCGTCGGCGCCGGTCCGGACCTTGCGGGCGGCGGCGTCGGCGCGGCGGATGCTCGACTTCGGGTTCACCACCGTCCGCGACGTGTGCACCGAGGGCGCCGGGTACGCCGACGTGGCGCTCGCCCAGGCGATCCGCGACGGGCAGCACGAGGGGCCGCGGATCGTCCCGAGCGGGCCGGGGATCGGGATCACCGGCGGGTACATGCCGAACCAGTCGCCCGGGGGCTGCCTGCCGAACGGGTGCGCGGTGTGCGACGGGGTCGAGGCCGCGCGGCGGGAGGTCCGGGCGCAGGTCGCGTCCGGCGTCGCGTGGATCAAGGTGTTCGCCGACTGGCCGTGCCGGCCCGCGCCCGGCCATCGGCCGGAGGTCTGCCCCACGTTCACCCGCGACGAGCTGGCGGCGATCTGCGACGAGGCCGGTCGCCGGGGCGGTCGGCGGGTGGCGGCGCACGTCACGTCCGATGCGGGCGCGCGCCAGGCGATCGACTGCGGCGCGGCGTCGCTGGAGCACCTGGCGCCGATGTCGCGCGAGACGTTCGATCGGGCGGCGGCCCGCGGGGTGTTCGTGGTCCCGACGTTGTCGATCGTCCACCACGGGCCCGACGACACGC
>JBEBJW010001825.1:0-1184 GCA_040079715.1 Myxococcota bacterium
GTCGGGAGGGCATGCCGCAGGCATGCGCGACGGGCCGAGGGCGCGTACCCAGCGTACGAAACCGAGGCCCGGCCCGACCCTCGGACGAGACCGCCCAGCAGGCGACGGGAGACTACCCGGTCGGTGCTCTAAAACACCCCGACCAGGAACAGCGACGTGCCGAGGGCCAGGCTCGCGCCGCTCCCGAGCACCAGGCCGTTCGTGGTCCCGTAGTTCGAGCGGATCTTCGGCTCGTCGCCGGCCAGCACCGCGTCGTCGTAGGCGCCGCGGGTCGCGAACGCCACCCCGTACAGCCCGGCCGACACCGCCCCGAGCGCGATCCCCGACCCCACGAGGGCGCCGTTGACCTTCTTCTTCGGCGGGTCCGGCTCCACGTCCCGGGTGACCGCGACCGCGACCTTCGGGTACGACGGGACCGGGGACCCGACCGCGACGTAGTCAGTGTCTTGGACCTCGCCCGCCGATCCGAACCGCTGGAACACGAACGGACGGGACGCGGGCGCGGCGGTGGTGCGGACCCCGTCGATCGTCAGCCAGCCGTCCGCCGGGGGCGACAGGTCGAACGTCTCGCCCGGCGCGTACAGCTTCGCCTTCTCGAACTGCTGGCGGAGCGGGTTGCCGTCCGGCGCGATCTCGAGCGGCAGGGCGTAGCCGGGCATCGTGTTCAGCGCGGCCTGGAACGACAGGATCGTCGCAGCCTCGTCCGCGTCGAAAAACGCCGCCAGCGCCCGCACCTTGTGGTACGACGCGATCTGGATCGCGGTCAGCGCGTCCGTCTGGCAGTCCAGCGCCCGATCGAGCCGGGCCGCCGCCGACTCGAACGTCTGCGCGTCCATGTGGACGAACGCGAGCTCGGCGTCGCCGACGATCTCCATCAGCCCGCGCGCGTCGCACTCACCGGCCGACGCCACCCGCGTGAGCCACCACAGACCGATCACCGCGTCATGCACCGCTTGAACCTCGGGTCACACCGGAGCTCGATCCGCTGGCCAGCGGTCACGGTGATCTCGCCGGCGGAGATCGGCTCTCCGCCGGAGAACCGCGCGAGCACGCGGTAGGTACCGGCCGGGACCATCCCGACCCCGAACCGGCCGGCGTCCCCGACCAGCTCGATCAGCTCCGCCCCGGACTGGGTCACGGTGCCGGTCTCGATCCCGGGCGCCGGCGCCGGACGGGGGCGGGGC
>JBEBJW010001826.1:0-1184 GCA_040079715.1 Myxococcota bacterium
GCGCGTCGAGCACGGTCGAGGTCGGGGCGTCGGCGGCGATCAGGGCGTCGGCGCGGCCGAGCAGGGCGGCGGCGCGGGTCGGCAGGCAGGTGTGGGCGTCGTCGACGGTGATCTCGCCCGACCAGCCGTCGGCGCAGGTGACCGCGACCCGGCCGCGCTCGACCGTGGTGGTGACCCCGAGCGGGTCCCGCCGGACCGAGAACACCGTCCCGACGACCCGGATCGTGCCCTCGTCGGTCACGATCGACAGCTTGGTGCCGGTGTGCGGCTCGACCTCGACCCGGATCGTGCCGGACTGCCAGTCCACCACGAGATCCTGGTCGGTGCCGGTCGCGGTGCCGCGCCCGTCGAGGTCGAGCCGGATCTGCTCGCTCCACTGGTGGAGGCCGGCGGACGTGAGGTCCACCGTCCGGGCGCGCTCGGGGAGCACCGCCAGCAGGGTCGCCGCCGCCACCGCGGTCAGCGCGAGGCCGGCCGCCGGGAGCTTCCACGACCAGCCCCACCGCTGCGCCGCGCCGTCCGCGTCGCGGGTCGCCTCGAACCGGGTCCACACCCGGGCCATCGCCGCCGGATCGGGGTCCGGGAGCCGCTCCAGCATCTCACGCGTCTCCATCACCCCACCTCCGCGGCGGCTTCGGTGGCGCCGGGCATCCCGCCCTGCTGCTGCACCGCCTTCCGGAACGCCTCGCGCGCCGTGCGCAGGCGACTCTTCACCGTGCCGATCGGCACCCCGAGCAGGTCTGCGGCCTCGGAGCCGGCCCGCTCCTCGAGCTCGCACAACACCAGGACCTCCCGCTGGGCGGCGGGCAGGGCGTCGAGCGCCTTCCACACCACCACCGCCGCTTCGTTCGCCTCGGCCGTCCGGTCCGGGCCCCAGTCCGGCGACGCCTTCTCGACCATCGGGCCCGGCATCCACCGCCGGAACCACGCCCGGCGCCGGTGGTTCGCGACCACCCGCCGGCAGATCCCGAACAGCCACGACGGGAACGCCTCGGTCCCGTGGACCCGCGACACGTTGCGGCACATCGCGATCAGGGTCTCGTGGGCGGCGTCCTCGGCGTCGATCCCGGGCCCGCCGAGCCGGTGGCACCACGCGTACACGTGGGGCAGCCAGGCCTTGGCGAGCGCGTCGAGCGCGCGGTCGCCGGCCGCCGAACCCGCCGCGCTGGACAGGGCGGCGGTGA
>JBEBJW010001827.1:0-1174 GCA_040079715.1 Myxococcota bacterium
AGCTTGCGCTGCTCGAGCGACCAGTACTCCATCTCGAACAGCTGCTCGTCCGGCAGCGGGGTCAGCGCGCCGAGCGGCGAGGCCCGGTGGACCAGCGCCACCGTGTGCTCGGCGAGGTCGGCGGCGATCTCCGCGTCGCGGATCGTCGGCGCGACGGTGAACAGGCCGACGTCCCGGACCCACACCACCCGCGGGATCGGGTCGAGGCGCACGTAGCGATCCGCGGCGTCGCCGGCGCACCGCGCGAAGTACGCGTCGTACAGCTCGGCGTACGCCCGGACCGCCCCGCCGACGTCGTCGTCCGGCCCGATCACCAGCGGCCGCGGCTTGGTCCGGATCACGTGGTCCGGGGTCAGCGGACCGGCCGCGGCGAGCTCCGCGAGGTCGTCGAGGGCGGCGAGCGGCGACGGCCGGTACGCGACGATCCACCGCCGGTGGCTCGGATCGGCGTCGGTCGACGCGCCGCGCAGCACCGGCGCGAGCTCGGACGCCCGATCCGCCGCCGCGAGCGACACCGTGACCCGCCGGGACCGCGCGTCGAGGTACGCCTCGGCGGCGGTGACCAGCGACACGTGCCGCCGGTACGACTGCTCCGCGGTCTCCCCGAACGTGAACAGCCCGTGGTGCAGCAGCACCATCCCGACGCAGCCGGGCTCCTCGTCGAACCAGTCCGCCGCCACCTTCGCGAGGTCGAACCCGGCCTTCACGTACGGCACGACCACCACCCGGTCCCCGAGGGCGTCGCGGACGTGCTTCACCCCGTCCCGCCGGTTCGTCAGGCCGAGGATCGCGTCGGCGTGGGAGTGATCCACGTACCGGTGCGGCAGGAACGCGTGGAGCAGCGCCTCGATCGACGGGTCCGGCGCGTCCGACCGGAGCCGGTGGACCCGCTGGGCCTCGACCATCTCCTCGTCCGGCAGGACCCGGAGCGCGCGGAGACGCCGGAGATACCCGAGGTCGACCGGGGTGAACCCGGGCGGCTCGATCGTCGCGAGGTCCCACCCCGAGCCCTTCACCAGCAGGGCCGGCAGCTCGTCGCCGAGCAGATCGGTCACCACGTCCTTGACCGAGGTGTTGCCGCCCCCGTGGAGCACCAGCTCCGGCTCGGCCCCGATCAGCCGCGAGCTGTAGGTGCGCAGCGCGAGGGCCTCGCCCCACCGCTCCCCCCACTGCT
>JBEBJW010001828.1:0-1165 GCA_040079715.1 Myxococcota bacterium
GCGTGGGCGGCGCCCGCGACCGGGAGCGCGACCAGCGTCACTGCGGGGAGCACGACCGCCGCGAGCCCGAGCTTCGACGACCAGGGCGAGAACCAGTCGACCCGCGCGTGGTGCTGGAGGTGCTCCGCGGCGGCGGCCTTGCCGAGCATGCGGTCGTGGAACACGAACCGGTGCAGCAGGTACTCGAGCAGCGTCCACAGGCCCATGCCCGCGATGAACGTCCAGACCAGGCTCATCGGCTCCTCCGCGCGCGCACGCCGGCCACCCGGGCGCGATCGGCGCCCCACCCGACGACGAGGTCGTCCACGAGATCGGCGGCGACGCGGTCCGAGGCGGCCTCGGGCGCGAACCGCCGCAGCTTGTCGAGCTGGATCGCGCCGTGCACGCCCGCCCACAGCACGAGCAGCCTCCGGCCGTCGTCCCCGGGGCCGAGCGCCCCCGCCGCCCGGGCCGCTCCGAGCGCGTCGCGGGCTCGCGCCACCGCTGCGAGCGCCACCGGGAGCACGTCCGCGGCCTCCGCGTCCGCCACCACCGGCGTGGGCACCGCCAGCATCCGGGCGAGGAGCCCGTACCGGACGGGCTCGGCGCGGGCGAAGTCGACCACCGCGTGGCCGAGCGCGACGACCCTGGCGAGCGCGAGGTCCGGGTCGTCCACCGCGTCGATCGCCCGGTCCACCTCCGCGGCGAGCGCCGCGATCACCCGCCGCTGAACCGCGGCCACGATCGCGTCGCGGGAGGGGAAGTAGCGGTACAGCGCCCCCGCCGTCATCCCGATCCCAGTGGCGATCGCCTGGACGGTCAGCGACTCGAGGTCGGCCGCCAGCACGAGCTGCTCGGCGGAGTCGACGATCTCCTCGGCGGTGGCGGCGCGGCGGCGGGTCAGGTGGTCCATCGTGAATGACGTTTATCACTGTGAACGTTGTTTGCAATGTGCAGCGCTCGGCGGGATGACGACGACATCTTGACGAGTTCATGGCGGACGCCCGAGACAGCCCAGCACGCGCCGCGTCGCCCACCGACCCTGGCCATGTCCGTCCGCTAGCCTCGGGAGCCCGTACCCGCAGTCCGCGGACGCCGAACCCTGTTTGCAAGGAGGGTGCCGCAGGCGGTGTCCGAGCTCGAGAGCCGGTGGACCGTGGACGGGATGACCGCGCGAGTCCGGGTG
>JBEBJW010001829.1:0-1158 GCA_040079715.1 Myxococcota bacterium
CCGCAGATCGATCACCTGGGTCGGGATCCGCCGGTCGGCGAAGAACCGCTGCGCCGCGCGGGTGCCCTTGCACTTCGGGGTCCCGAAGATCTGGATCATCGGGCGACCGTAACCGCCGCCCGGTTACCTCGGCACGTCTGCCCCGGAGCGCCCGATGCCCGCCTACACCTTCCCGCCCGCCTGGCCCCACGGAACCCTGGTCGAGGTCTTGCCGGACGTGTTCGTGGTGACCGGCACGATGAAGTTCCCGGGGCCGGTGCCGATGGCCGCGAGCCGCAACATGACCGTGGTCCGTCAGGGCGGCGCGCTCGTGCTGATCAACTCGGTCCGCCTCGACGAGCCCGGGCTCCAGGCACTCGACGCGCTCGGCAAGGTCGAGCACGTGCTCCGGCTGGCCGCGTTCCACGGGTCGGACGATCCGTTCTACAAGGACCGGTACGGCGCCACCGTGTGGGCCGGCCGCGGCCAGACCTACGCGAAGGGGTTCGGGCTGAAGCCGCCCCCCGAGGCGTGGTACTTCCGGGCGGACCGCGAGCTCGACGCGACCACCGTCCTGCCGCTGCCCGGGAAGATCCACGCGTTCCCGTCCACCCCGAACGGCGAGGTCCTGCTGTGGCTCGACCGCGACGGCGGGGTGGTGGTCGCCGGCGACGCGCTCCAGAACTGGGCGGCGGCGGACGTGTACTTCAACTGGGTCGCGCGGCTCGCGATGCGCGGGATGGGGTTCCTGGTCCCGCACAACGTGGGGCCCGGGTGGCTGAAGCGGGTCAAGCCGGATCCGGCCGAGCTGACCGCGATCCTCGACCTCGAGTTCCAGCACCTGCTGCCGTCGCACGGGGTGCCGGTGATCGGCGACGCGCGCGAGCGGTACCGGCCGGCGATCACCGCGGCGGCGGCGTGGGCGGCGCAGAACCGTCCGCAGCCGCGCGCGTGACCCGATGACGATCGAGCTCCTCCACCGGAACCGGTTCGTCGCGGTCCCGGGGGCCGCGGCCCGGAAGGTCGCGGCGAACGTGTGGACCCTCCAGATCCCGGTCACCGACGCGATCCGCCGGCTGGTCCCTCGGGCAGACGACCCCGAGGCGTGGGACGGCGCGGTGTTCTCGCTCGACGGCAAGGAGACGGACCCGGCGGTGGGGTCGGGCGGGCGGCCCGGGG
>JBEBJW010001830.1:0-1157 GCA_040079715.1 Myxococcota bacterium
CTCGCGATCTGGGCCCCTGGTTCCTCGCGGACGGTCACGCCCGACTGCTCCGATGGTGGGTCGGGAAGACCGAGTTCCACACCCAGTTCAACGATCCCGAAGTGTTCGAGCTCGACTTCGTGCCAACAGGCGACCCGCTCACGACTTCGGACGTACGGACGATGTTGCAGGCGTTGGCGGATGACATGGCAAGCCCGGTCCGCGTCCGGCACGAGTTCGATGACCTGCCGGAGATCTCGGTGCTCCCGCGATGAAGTCGCGCGGCGGGTTCCGGTGACGATAGCCGCCGGAGGACGGGCGGATCCAACCCGCTCGGGCCGGAACCGACCGGATCCCCGTCCGGTGCGTTGCGAACAGGTCGGGGTCCGCGAACGCCGCGAGATCCTCCGGCGCGAACGCCCGCTACTTCGCGGCGCCCTTCAGGTCCAGCACCAGCTTCAGCTCGTCCTTGTTCTTCAGCGCGCCCGCCAGGTTCGAGAACGGCTTGAACCCGAAGTCCGACTGGACCACCGTCGTGCTGCCCGCCGCCGAGAACGACGTCGGATCCGCCTTCACGTCGAGGGTGATCGACACCGGCTTCGTGACCCCGTGGATCGTGAGCTTCCCGTCGACCTTCACCTTGCCGGTCGCGCCCGAGCAGGCCGTCGCCGTGTAGCGGATCGTCGGGTAGGTGGCGGCGTCGAGCTGCGACTTGCCGAGCAGGTTCTCCTTGATCGTCGCCAGCGACGAATCGCCGACCGCCCCGTCCGGCGACAGGCCCGCGCGCTCCCGCATCCCGGGCGGATCCGGCGTCAGCGCGCTCACCGGGAACGACAGGTCGACCTTGCACGCCGCCGGGTTCGCGGCGTCCCACACCACCGTCCCGTCGAACGTCGACGCGCGGATCCCGTGGTCGTGGCCGAGCCGGGCCGCCATCGTCGTCGGGTCGTTGAACACCACGACGTACAGCCAGCTCGTCGCCGGATCCAGCCGGTAGGTCACCGGGCCAGCCGGCGCGGTCGCCGGCGCGGTGAGAAGTGGCGTGGCAAGGCTCCAGGTCGCTAGCCGAAGGTCCTCGGTCGCCCCGGTTCGCCGCACACGAAGCGTCCGGAGATCACGCGAAGGTCAGCGCTGCACATCGTCCTGCGTGTGAATCGCGAGGTCGGCAGCCTGCGGCG
>JBEBJW010001831.1:0-1136 GCA_040079715.1 Myxococcota bacterium
GAACACAATTCAGCTTCGCCCGACGAAGTCCGGGGCGGGGGTGAATTCCTGCTGAAGTCGTACCGGGTGATCTACGACGGCGGGGAGGTCCGGGTGGGCGCCGAGCCGTTCCGGGCCGAGATCCGGCGCCGGGTCGACGCCACCACCCTCGTCGACGGGTGGCTCGGCCAGATGCACGATCACGCCGACGGGGTCGTGGTCCTGCTCGATCGGGTCGTGGCGTTCGCGCTCGATCAGGTGTGGCCGGCGCTCGATCCTGCGCTCGACCGCGAGCTCGACCCGGTCACCCGCGCGTTCGCCCCGTCGCTCCGGGCCGAGCTCGCCGCCGGGCTGTCCGCGCCCGAGCTCGCCGCCCTCCGGGCCACCGCCGAGGATCGGTACTGGATGAACCGCGCCGCGACCGCGATCCACGGCCGCCACCAGTGCGGGAGCGCGTTCTGGGTCAGCCGGATCCCGTGGAACGGCCTGTCGCCGCGGGACCTCGCGACCCTCCGCCAACACGCCGAGACCGCGGGCGACGCGGCCTGCCCGGACGTGACCCCGGACGAGGCGCTGGTGTTCGCCGTCCGATCCGGCCGGATCCGGCAGGTCCCCGGGGTGCGCGAGGCGCTCGAGCACCTCGTCGGGTTCGTCGCGAACGCGGTGGTGATCCACGAGGCGCGCCACGCGGCCGACGACCGGGCGCTCGCCGGCCAGCCGATCCCGTGCATCGGCTGTCCGCCGGAGACGAGCCACCGTTCGGCGTTCGAAGGCTCGGCGTACGCAGCGAGCTTCGCCGATCCGGTCCACGGGGCGCTCGCGATGTACCAGGCGTGCGCGCTCGATCCGGCGTTCGTGCCGGAGGAGGCGGGGATCGTCGCGTTCCTCGCGTCCGGGTTGACCCCCGGGGGCTGCGCGGACGGGGCGCCGGCGGACCTCGCCGCTCGGGCGCGGGCGGTCGAGCGCGAGGTGTTCCGCCGGGACGACCGGATCGAGGTCGTGGACTTCCCGGCGAGCCTGCCGGTCGGGGTGCCGTGAGCCGCGGGTGGTGGCTCCCGGTCGCCGCGGGGATCGGCTGCCGGGACGTCCCGCGGGTCGACCCGTACGGCGGGTGGCCGGCGTGGGTCGACCTCGATCTGTCCGACGCGGTGGACCTC
>JBEBJW010001832.1:0-1134 GCA_040079715.1 Myxococcota bacterium
ACCGAAGGTGCCATGAACGTCGAGCTGACCCTCGCCACCGCCGCCGTCCCCCGCGCCGCGGACCTCGCGATCCAGGTCGCGGTGACCAACCCCGGGCCGGCGCCGGTCACGGTGAACACGCTGTTCCTCGGGATCCCGTCGATCGTGCTCCAGGTCCGCCGCGCCGACGGCTCGCCGGTGCCGAAGGGGCCGCCGCCGGTCCCCCCGATCGACGACGGCGCGTCCGGCCGCCGGGTGCTCGCCGCGGGTCAGACGATGACCCTGTCGTTCACCGGGGCCGCGCTGTTCGGCACGGACCCCGGACCCGGGCGGTACGAGGTCGCGTTCCGGTTCGACGCGCGGCCGAAGCCCGGCACCGCCGACTGGGGCGGCCACCTCGAGTCGGCGTGGGTCCCGTTCGCCGTCGGCCCGTGACTCAGCCCGCGAGCACGCCCTCGAGCCGCGCCAGCGCGACCACCCCGCCGAGGGCCAGGTCGATCAGCCGCTCCTCGGCCGCCTGCTCGTCCGCGAGGGACGCGAACCCGTGCTCGGGCCCGCCGACGATCGCGCACACCGCGCCGCACCGGACGTGGGCGGCCGCCGACCGGATCGCGGCGACGGTCCGCGGGCCGCGGTGGTACACCGACCCGAGCACGAACAGGTGGGCGGCCTCCATCTCGGACGCCACGACCCCGGACCGCGACAGCCGCGCCATGTACGCCGCGTTCCGGTCGGCGTCCGGGCCCTGCGCGAACTCCCGCCCGAAGAACGAGTCCTTGCTGTGGACGATCCCCACGTGGACCCGCTGATCGATCCCGAGGGTGATCGCGGCCATCGCCAGCGCCTCGACCCACTGCGGATCCGCGACCGCCGGGTACCGGGGGTCGGTGTACGCGTCGCTGGCGGACTCGTCGCGGACCGCGGCGCTCGCGACCACCACGTCGCCGATCCGGATGTCCCGCTGGAGCGAGCCGGCGGTGCCCACCCGGAGCAGCCGGCGGGCGCCGGCGCCGAGGAGCTCGCCCACGACGATGTCGACGCTCGGGCAGCCCATCCCGGTCGGGATCGCGGCCACGTCGAGCGACTTGCCGTCGATCACCAGCCGCCCGAGGTGCGCGTCGAGCCGGCGCCGGGTCTCCACCACCCGCAGGTCCG
>JBEBJW010001833.1:0-1127 GCA_040079715.1 Myxococcota bacterium
A
The DNA here is from genome assembly GCA_040079715.1 of Myxococcota bacterium. GTDB lineage: Bacteria > Myxococcota_A > UBA796 > UBA796 > JACKER01. The sequence goes on from JBEBJW010001833.1 coordinate 2, forward strand.
CCTGGCGCTCGCCGGCGAGAACGTGCCGGCCGGCACGTACGCCCGGGCGGCCCTCGCGGGCGACGGCTGGGCCGCGCTCGCCCCGAAGGTCGTGACCGGCGACAACGTGCGCACCACCCTCGCGTGGGTCAGCCGCGGGGAGGCGGAGGCCGGGGTGGTGTACGCGACCGACGCGCGGGCGGAGCCCCGGGTGAAGCAGGCGTTCGCGTTCCCCGCCGACCGTCACCCGCCGATCGTGTACCCGGGCGCGGTCGTCGCCGCGTCGACCCATCCGGCAGAGGCGGCGGCGTTCCTCGCGTATTGCGCGTCGCCCGACGCGATGGCCCGGTTCGTCGCCGCCGGGTTCACCGCGCGCTGAGTTGTCTGGGCCTCCGCCCCGCCGTTCCGGCGACGTTCGATCCCAGGACGTGCCGTCGCGTCAGCCGCAGTCGTCGGGGACCACCAGCCGCTGGGCCTCGAGCCCGCGGGTCAGGGTCCAGTACCCTGGCTGATCGCCGTTCGGGTCGAACCGGAGGTGGAACGGCGACGCGAGCGAGAACCCACCGGCGCTCGCGCGCGTCATCACGGCGCCCCAGCCGCACCGCGGGCGGCCGCCGAGCCCGAGGGGGGTGGCGACCGGGAGCACCTGGGTGGTCACGCGGCCGTTCATCCAGGTCCACCCGACCACCTGGCCCTCGGCCTCGAACGCGGCGCTGACGATGCGGACGCTCCGGAGCTGGTCGTCGCCGTATACGACGGTCCCGCTCCAGGTCCCGCCGTCGCACGTGTCCGGGAGCGCACCGGTCGCGGTGACGCACGCGACCGACACCTCGCGCAGCACGGCGGACGGGCCGGCGCGCGTGACCAGCGTCGCCAACACCTCCTCGACCTCGGTCGGGCCGGTGATCACCGGCGGCGGCCCAGGCGACGGCACGGGGCGCGGCCCAGACGGCACGGGCGACGGCATGGACACGGGGGGCGGCGGTTGGGCGCACGCGAGCGGGATCCATAGCATCCGACCTCCTAGCAGGCCTCGGGAAAGCTCGCGTCGCGAGGTTCCCGGCCTGCTAGATGCCGATGGCTCGCCTTCGGACCGCCGCCCTCCGGGCGACCCTCCGCTCCCTGCGGCTCCTCGGTCCGATGCAAG
>JBEBJW010001834.1:0-1108 GCA_040079715.1 Myxococcota bacterium
CCGAGGCCCCGGCGACCGCGCGGGATCGCCGGCTCGCGCTGGCGGCCGCCCGCGGCCAGGTGGTGCACCACGTGCTCGAGGACGGGGTCCACGCCGATCCGGCGGCGATCCGCACCCGGTGGGCGGCGGCGGCCCGGGCGGTGGCGGCGACGGCGGACGAGCTCGATCAGGGGCTGATCCGGGTCGAGGCGCACGTCGCGGCGACGATCGACGCGTCGGAGGTCCGGCGGGCGCTCGCGGCCCCCGGCTGGTCCGAGCTGCCATTTCGGGCGACCCACGCCGGCGTGGCGCTCCGGGGGCGGATCGACCGCCTGTGGTTCGACGCGGAGGCCGGCGGACACGTCGTCCTCGACTGGAAGAGCGACGCGCTCCTCGGACGCCCGCCGGACACGGTGGCCGATACGCACGCGGTGCAGGTCGCGGGCTACGCGTGGGCCGCCGACCGGGTGCTGGTGGCCCGCGGCGCGCCCGGGGTCGTCCGGACCGAGATCGTGCTCACCGAGCGCGGGGTCGTGGTCGCGCGACCGTGGACCGACGCCGATCGGGCGAGGATCCCCGACCTGCTCGAGCGGGCGGCCGACACCACGGCCCGACCGTGGGACGACGTCGAGCGCGACGCGATCCGCGCCCCCCGCCCGTGTGCTTCCTGCGGGTTCCGCGGGTTCGGCTGCCGCGGATCGGCCCACGGGGACGAGGGCTAGGCCGCCCGACGACGGTGGCGGACCACCTTGGTGGTGAGGCGGCGCTGGCGGACCTCGCCGACCATCCCGCCCATCCCGGCGACGACCGGCGGGATCCAGCCCCACACCATCGCCATCACCCACGGGATGCCCCAGTAGCCCCAGGTCTGCGACCGTACGTCCGCCCCGAGCTCGAGCGCCGCGACCATCGCGATCGATGCCACCAGGTAGAAGAACCCCCACCGGCGCGCCCGCTCGGGCCAGCCGTCGAGGCCGTCGAGCACCGAGCCGATGCAGCAGGTGACCGCGAGCGCGAGGTGCGCCGGCGGACACAGCAGCGCAGTCGGACCGGACAACGCGAGAGGAACCAGGAGGATCGCCAACAATCCGGCGACGATCGCGAGGAGACGACTCACGGAGCCTTCGGG
>JBEBJW010001835.1:0-1095 GCA_040079715.1 Myxococcota bacterium
GTTCGACACCCGCTCGTCGAGTCGGCGGAACGGGCGTCGGGACCGCGTCCGGGTCCGGGTGGTGTCCGCCCCGTCGGAGGCCGTCCGGGTGCGCGTGGTCGTCGACGTTCGGTCGGACATCTCGTCCTCTAGCAGACCACCGGGCGATCCTCCACTGGCCCGGCCGCCTGCGACCCGCCGGTGCGCACTCCCGCCGAAACCGATTGAAATCCACCCGAGGCTGGATTCACCCGGCGGATCCCGCTACCTCGGGTGAATCATCGAATTTCCCCGGAGAGTCACCGATGACCGCGTCCAACCTCACGCGCCGCCAGCTCGCAGGCGGCGCCCTCGCCCTCGCGACCACCGGCCTGCTCGGCGCCCCCCTGACGGCCCGCGCCGGCGACGTCAAGCGGTTCATGACCCGGGTGGGCCGGCCCGAGCCGATCCAGGCGGCGCCGGACCGCGCGACCCTGGTGTTCGTCCGCCCGTCGGCCTACGGCGGAGCGATCAACCTCCCGATCCTCGACGAGCGCGGAGGCTGGGTGGGAGAGTCCCGCGCGAAGGCGTACTTCTCGGTGACGATCGCGCCCGGAGAGCAGACGTTCGTGGTGTGGAGCGAGGGAACGAACGCGATGCGCGGGAACTTCGAGGCGGGAAAGCTGTACTACGTCGAGGTCGGGTTCATCATCGGGGCGTGGTCCGGCCGCGGGCGGCTGTTCCCGATCGGCCCCGAGCGACCGCAGTGGGCCGAGCTGCCGGGTTGGCTCGACCACAGCGAGCGGTGGATCGTCAACGACGGCGCGCCCGAAGACTTCGCCCGGGAGGACGGAGCCGAGGCGAAGCAGGTCGCGGCGAAGGGCGTCGCGAACTACGCGGGCTACACCGGCGAGGACCTCGACATGCGCACCGTGCGGGCGTCCGACGGGGTCACCGCCCCGGTGTGACCGGACCAGCCCCGTCGGACCGGCGCCCCCTGCGTAGGACCCTGTCGGGACGTTCCTGGTCGGGTGGGTCGCGTTGCCACCGGGTTAGTCGGCCCGCGGGAGGGTCGGATGGCACGGTGGACGCTGTGGATCGCGTTGGGATGGGGGCTCGCGTGCGCGGGTGTCACCG
>JBEBJW010001836.1:0-1094 GCA_040079715.1 Myxococcota bacterium
GGTGTCGGTGTTCCCGGGGCCGTTGGCGGTGGTCCAGCTCGAGCTCGAGCGGCTCTCGGCGGGCGGGAGCGCCGGGGCGCTCGGCGACGGGGGCTACGGGTTCGCGGTCGCGTCGGAGGTCGCGTCGCTGTCGGCGTCGGCGAACGTGCCGGTCGACGACGCCGTGCTCCGGCGGATCCGGCTGCTCGGGTGGCAGCGGATCGTCCGGCTGGTGCGCGCTCCGGACCCGGCCACCGCGGTCCACCTGCTGACGTCGCTCCGGCGCGAGTCCAGCCATCCGCAGGCCGCGGAGGCCGTGCCGCGGCTGGTCCAGGTGGTGACCCAGGCCCAGCGGGCCGACGGGACCTGGTCGTTCCACCCGACCTCGACCCTCCAGGCGGTCCTGGTCGAGACCGCCACCTCGGCGCGGGTCCTCCCCGAGTCCGAACGCGGCGCGATCCTGCGGGCGGAGGCCGCGGTCGAGCGGTACGCCGCCCAGGTGAACGACCCGTACACCGCCGCGGTCCTGCTGGCGTCGGGTCTGGCGGACGGGGACCTCGCCGGGCCGCTGCTCGCGCGGGTGACCGACGCGATCCACACCGACGACGACACCGGCGAGCGGTGGATCGAGCCCCCGGTCGGGGTGGTGAACGCGTGGGGCGCGGCGCCGTCGCGGGCCGAGCTGCTCGCGTGGACGGTGCTGGCGCTGCCGACCGACGCCCCCGAGCGCGGGGACCTCGCGGCGGCGCTGATGCAGGGCTGGTCGAGCAGCTCCGGGTTCGGCGCCGGTCCGTTCGACGCGGTGGCGCTGGAGGCGATGACGTCGACGCTGCCGACCGTGTCGGCGCCGATCGCGCTGACGCTGACGATCGACGGGACGTCGGTGGCGTCCGCGACGCTCGATCCGGGCCAGCCGCGGGTCCCGGCGATGCTCGCCGCGCCCGCCGGGGCGGTCGACGCGCCGTTCGTGGTGACCGCGTCGCCCCCGATGCCGGGGCTCGCGTTCGTGGCGACCCGCCGGTCGTGGGTCCCGTGGTCGGACGCGGACCGGATGGCCGGGGTCGACCTCGAGATCCAGGCGCCGCCGTTCGCGGTCGGGCGGGAGGGGGTGGTGA
>JBEBJW010001837.1:0-1088 GCA_040079715.1 Myxococcota bacterium
GATCCCGGTGCCCGCCGGGGCCGACCCGGTGGCGCTGGCGGGGCTGGTGGCGAAGGCGCTCGGGGGTGGGGCGGCGCCGACCCGCGGGTGAGCCGGCCCGAGCCGCGCGACGGATGTCCGGTGGGTCGCGGGGTGTGCCAGGTCGTGGCAGGTGGCGGCGCGACCCGGCCGTCCGGAGTACCCGATCGCGGGAGGCCCGATGGTGCGGACGGCGTGGGTGCTCGCGGTGGTGGCGGGCTGTGGCGGGGAGTCCCTCGGGCCGTTCGGGCGGGTCCAGGACGCGTACCTCGTGCTCGGGTGCCCCGACGCGGACGGCAACCCGTCCGGGTGGGGCCAGGTCGCCGCGCGGACCAAGACCTGCGACGACCCGACCGACGACGCCGGGTTCCCCAGCGGGGCCGCCGGTGACGACCCGTGCGACGGGTTGCGGGCGATCGCGATCGCGCTCGACACCTGTCCGGACGGGCTGTCGAACAGCCGGTCGGACACGCTGAGCTTCTCGCTCGGTCCGGTCGGCGATCCGGCCGATCTCAGCGGGCTCGTCGGGTCGGACCTCGCCATCGCGTCGTGCTACGGCGCGGACCCCGAGGACTCGGTGTCGGAGGCGGTCGCGGGCACGGCGACCCTCGGCTCCGACGACGGCGGCGACGAGATCGAGGTCCAGTTCGACAGCGACGCCGCCACCGGCGCGATCGCGTTCCAGGTCTGCCGGTAGCTGGCCGCGCACGCAGGCAGGTCGGCGACCCGCGCCAGGGGCGGTCCGCGTCGAGCGGGCCGGCCTCGAACCGATCCGCGCGGTCGGCGTTCGGGGATCCGCCGGTCGGCCGTGGGCGTACAGCTCCGGGTGGCGTCCCGTCCCCCGCGGACCGAGCACCGATCGACCTCCGCGTCCGGAGCGCGAGCGGCGAGCGACTCCAGCAGCCCAATCCCCCGCGGATGGCGGACGTTCGCAGGAGGATGCCCACCTCCTCGACGCCGCGCCGAGCTCCCCGACGCCGCGACGGTCGCGCGGCAGCACGAGGCGGCCCCCCGTGGATCGCGGACGTTCGGCCGCCCATGCCGCCGGAGCGCCCGACTCCCGCCCCCAC
>JBEBJW010001838.1:0-1084 GCA_040079715.1 Myxococcota bacterium
GCGGTGGGTGGACCTCCCGCGGTTGGACGGTTCGGGGGCGCTCCGTGGCGACTGGGTGGACGCCGAGGCCGCTCACCGCTCGATCGAGCCGACGCTGACGTTCGCGTACGACCGGTCTCAGCCGGGGTTCGAGCAGGTGATGGCGTACTGGCACCTCGACCGGGTCCAGGACCGGCTGCAGTCCCTCGGGTTCACCGACGCGAACGCCCGCCCCCAGCCGGTGCTGGTGAACGGCTCGAGCGCGGACAACGCCTGGTTCGACCCGTCGACCGGCGTGATCACCACCGGCACGGGCGGGGTGGACGACGCGGAGGACGCAGACGTGCTGGTCCACGAGTATGCCCACGCCCTCCAGGACGCGATCACCGCCGGGTGGGGCGACGGCCCGGACGCGGCGGCGTTCGGCGAGGGGTTCGCGGACTACCTGGCGGCGAGCGTGGCGGACACGGCGTCGAACCAGCTGGGTGACCCGGCGTGCGTGGCGGAGTGGGACGGCGCGGCGTTCGCGGTGCCGTGCATCCGCCGGGTCGACGGGTCCGCGCACTGGCCGGAGGACTGGGACGACGGGGCGCTCGCCGACCCCCACGCGAACGGCGAGGTCTGGAGCGCGGCCTTGTGGAGCGCGCGGGCGGGGCTCGGCGCGGACCTCACCGACAGCCTGGCGCTCGAGGCCCTGTACGGCCTGCCGGCGGACCCGTCGACGGAAGCGGTGGCGGCGGCGCTGCTCGACACGGCGGAGGCGCTGTACGACACCGCGACCCGCGACGTCGTGCGCCGCGCCCTGATCGCGCACGGGTTGTCGCGGGAGATCTCCGACCCGAGCGTGTTGTCGTCGCCGGCGTACGATCTGTCGCTGAACATCGCCTCGCCACATCCGGGTGGCTCGTACGCAGCCCACGCGGATCTGGTCGCGACGATCCACGAGCCGGGGGCGGCGGCGCTCTCCGTCCGATTCCGGGGCTACGACACCGAGCCGGAGGACTTCGTGTACGTAACGAACGGCGACGGCGACCTGTACCACGTCCTGACAGGACGCGGGGTGGTGGGGTTCACCACGGCGGTGATCCCCGGCGACACCGTGCAC
>JBEBJW010001839.1:0-1083 GCA_040079715.1 Myxococcota bacterium
CCGGGGGACTGGTCGACCGCGTCCCACAGCAGGCGGTGGCGCTCGCGGACGTGGGTCTGGTACGGGCGGGTCACGAGGTCGACCACCAGCGCCGGGTCGAGCCGCGGGTGGTCGCCGTCGAACCACCGGTCGAGGGTCGGGTCCTCGGCGCGCATCTCGCGGAGCAGGTGGTTCACCAGGAGCGGGATGTCGTCCCGGCGCGGGTCGAGCCCCGGCACCGCGACCCGGATCGGGAACCGCGCGGCGAAGTCGTCCTTCAGCTCGGCCACGTCGCGGTTGGTGGCGGCGACCACCCGCAGGTCGACCCGGTGGGTGGCCCCCTCGCCGAGGCGCTGGTACTCGCCCCGGTCGAGGACCCGCAGCAGGTGGGCCTGGAGCGCCTGCGGCAGCTCGCCGACCTCGTCGAGGAACAGCACCCCGCGGTCGGCGTCGCCGATCAGCCCGGGCCGCTCGCGCATCCCGGGGTTCGGGTAGTTCCGGACGTTGCCGAACAGCTCGGCGTCGATCAGGCCCTCCGGGAACGTCGCGGCGTTCCGGGCGACCCACGGGCCGCTCCGCCGGTCGGAGCCGGCGTGGAGCGCGCGGGCGACGAGCTCCTTGCCGGTGCCGCTCGGGCCGGTGATCAGCACGTGGCCGGACCGCCGGGCGACCTGGACCAGCCGCGCCCGGAGCTCCCACACCGCCGGGCTCTCGCCGACGATCCCGTGGGCGTCGGCGCCTCCGAACCGGACCGCGGGGAGCACCGACTGGATCGCGATCGCGTCCGGGCGTCGGGCGGCGAGCAGCACGAGCTGGCCGTCGAGCTCGACCGTCGACCCGGGCTCGACCGGACCGCCGTCGGTCGGGCGCCCGTCGATCCGGAGGGCCGCGCGGCCGCGGTTGTGGACGGTCAGCCGGTCTCCGTCGGACGATACGGCGAGGGCCCGGCGCGACACCCCGGCGCTGGCGAGGGGGCCGGTGGGGAGGGCGGTGGCGGCGGTCTGGCGGACCAGCACGGCGCCGCCGTCCGCGGGGCCGGCCCGCCCGAGGACGACCTCGCGGCCCGGAGACACGAGGAGGACCTCGCCCACCCGGTGGGGCTCG
>JBEBJW010001840.1:0-1073 GCA_040079715.1 Myxococcota bacterium
GAGCGGCTGCCACGCGCCCCCGCGGCCGATCGCGGCGTACGCGGCGGTCAGGTCCTCGAGGGTGACCTCGGCGTCTCCGAGCGCGAGCCCGAGGCCGTAGTGGCTGGTCGGCTCCGGCAACCCGAGCCCGATCGCCTGGAGCCGGCTGTGGAGGGTCGACGGACCCACCCGGTCGAGCATCCGGACGGCGGGGAGGTTCGCGCTGGTCGCGAGCGCCTCCCGGACCCGCAGCGGACCGCGGAACGTCCGGCTGTAGTTCTCCGGCGCCCAGCTCCCGCGGCGGGTCGGGTACCGGTCCGGCAGGTCGTACACCACCTCCCCCGGGCGGACCCCCGCCGAAAACGCCAGCGCGTACACGAACGGCTTCAGCGCGCTCCCCGGGCTCCGGAGCGCCCGCACCGCGTCGACCTGCCCGTCCGGCCGATCGAACCCGCCCGACCCGACGTACGCGAGGACGTCGGACGTCGCGAGATCGACCACGATCACCGCGGCGTGGTCCACCTCGAGCCCGGCGAGCGCGGCGAGCTGCCGGCCGACCAGGGTCTCCACGTCGCGCTGGAGCGTCGGGTCGATCGTGGTCGGGATCGCGGCCGCGTCGGGGTCGGCGTCGAGCATCCGGGCCACGAGGTGCGGCGCCAGGCCCTCCGCCGCCCGCCGCCGGCGCTGGATCGGCTCGGTGGCGGCGCGCTCGGCGTCGTCGGGGGCCACCATCCGGTCGAGCACGTGGGCCCGCGCCCGGAGCGCCGCCGCGGGGTCGAGCTCCGGGTGCAGCCGCTCCGGCGCCGGGAGGATCCCGACCAACATCGCCGATTCGGCGAGTGACAGGCTGCTCGCCGACTCGTCGAACACCGACCTCGCCGCGGCTTCGATCCCGTAGTCGCCGCGTCCGAAGTACACGCGGTTCAGGTACCACGTGAGGATCTGGTCCTTGTCGAGGTGGCGCTCGAGCTTCAGCGCCCGCCACGCCTCGACCAGCTTGCCCGGGATCCCGGGCGGCCGGCCGGCGAGCAGGCGCGCGGTCTGCTGGGTCAACGTGCTGCCGCCCTGGGTCAGCGCCCCGTCCCGCGCCGCGA
>JBEBJW010001841.1:0-1067 GCA_040079715.1 Myxococcota bacterium
CCACGCGACCACCATCGCCAACACGCCGCCGAACGCCGCGACCACTCCGAGCACGCGCTTGTCCACGTCAGCCCTCCGGAACAGGGTTCATAACCGCCACCGGCCGGGAGGACCCGTGATCACGCCCGGACGGTGCTGGGCGAGCTAAGCCTGGGCCTGCGGCGGCGGGCGGACCAGGGCGGCCAGCCGGGCGTACAGCGCCGGATCGGCCACGATCTGATCCCGGACCGCCTCGAACCCCTGCCCGATCCGCTCGTCGCCGATCGAGTACCACGAGCCGCTCTTCACCAGCAGCCCGTTCTCCTCGGCCCGCTCGAGCAGCTCGCCCGCCCGACACACGCCGCGGCCGTACATGATGTCGACCTCGAACTGCTTGAACGGCGGCGCCATCTTGTTCTTCACGACCTTGATCTTCGTCCGGTTGCCGATCACGTCCTCGCCGCGCTTGATCGCGCCGATCCGCCGGATCTCCAGCCGGACCGACGCGTAGAACTTCAGCGCGTTGCCGCCGGTGGTGGTCTCCCCGTTGCCGAACGTGACCCCGATCTTCTGGCGGACCTGGTTGATGAACATCACGATCGCGTGGCTCCGCGCAGTGACCGCGGTGATCTTGCGCATCGCCTGGGACATCAGGCGCGCTTGGAGCCCGACGTGCGCGTCGCCCATGTCCCCGTCGAGCTCGGCCTGGGGCACCAGGGCGGCGACCGAGTCCACCACCACGAGATCGACCGCCCCGCTCCGGAGCAGCGACTCCGCGATCTCGAGCGCCTGCTCGCCGGCGTCCGGCTGGGACACCAGGAGCTGGTCGATGTCGACGCCGAGCTTGCGCGCGTAGCCCACGTCGAGCGCGTGCTCGGCGTCGATGAACGCAGCGATCCCGCCGTTGCGCTGGACCTCGGCGATCGCGTGCAGCGCGAGGGTGGTCTTGCCGGACGACTCCGGTCCGAACACCTCGACCACCCGGCCGCGGGGGTACCCGCCGATCCCGATCGCGGCGTCGAGCGACAGCGAGCCGCTCGGCACCACCTCGACATCGGCGGTGTACCCCACCCCGAGCCGCATCACGG
>JBEBJW010001842.1:0-1060 GCA_040079715.1 Myxococcota bacterium
CAGCACCCGGGGCTCCCGGCGTTCGAGGCGCTGGCGGTCGGGCTCCCCTGCCCGGCCGATCCGGCGTGGCTCCGCGATCTGTGGCCGACGCGCCGCCGGCCGTGGCGCTGAGGTCCGGTCGGCGGTGGCAGCCACGTAGAGGTGCAGCCTGGCTGTACGTTCGGCGGGGGCGGGTTACCCGGGGTGATGCTCTTTTTCTATGCCCTCTCTGCCTGTGTCGACCCGAGCCCCACGTCGGACCCGTCCGACCCGACCCCGTCCGACCCGACCCCGTCCGATGCGACTCCGGACACGACCCCGACGACCACGACCGCAACGACCACGACCACCACGACCACCACCGTGCCGGACAGCCCCGGCTGCGCTCACTTCGTACCCGGGAACTACTGGCGCGAGGTGGACTCGGTCCAACGCGGGATCGACGGGGTGTCCAACCTCACGTTCGATCTCGACCAGAGCGGGTGGGACCTGTCGGCGTTCGCGGGCGTCCTGGTGCAGATCGACTGGGCCATGCTCGAGACCGAGCAGGGCGTGTACGACTTCACCCGCACGGACGCGCTGCTCGACCTGGTCGAAGCCCACGGGATGGCGCTCCGGATCAAGGTGATGGACCGCACGTTCTGGGACGGATGCGACACTGCGGTGCCGTTCGTCCCTGCCTACGTCGGACTCGCCCCGTCGCCGGACGGGTCGGAGTGCTTCGCCACCGTGTGGGAGGCGGACACGGTCGACGGGTACCTCGGGTTGCTCGTGGCGCTCCAGCAGCGGTACGATGACCGGCCGGCGTTCGCGGGGTTCACGCTCGAGGAGACCGCGATGTGGCTCGACGCGTGGGGGGAGATCGGCCCCGACCTGTACGCGCAGCGGGTCCGGATGGCCCAGGAGCTGTTCGCGGCGGAGCCGGGGGCGCTGCTCGTCAGCGAGTTCAACTGGCCGACGAACGGCGACCCCACGATCTTCCCGTCGATGGTGGACGACACCGTGGTCCCCGGCGGGTCCGCCCCGCTGAACGCCCTCGGCGTCGGGTGGCCGGACTCGTGGCTGAACCCGGACCAGTACA
>JBEBJW010001843.1:0-1052 GCA_040079715.1 Myxococcota bacterium
GATCGGGGGCGTGGTGTACCCGACGATCCAGGAGGCGATCGACGACTCCGCGGTCGGGGACGTGATCGACCTCGCGGCGGGGACCTACACCGAGTCCGTCACGCTCGATCGCGACGTGTCGATCCGCGGCGTCGCCGGCGCCCAGTGGAATGGTAGCAGCGGCTCGTCGATCATCGACCAGCAGAACAACGCGCTGATCCTGGAGAACCTGTCCCTCGGGAACGCTTCTGGCAATCGGAGGGCGGTGTCGATCTCGGAGGGCGGCACTCTGACGGCCGAAGGCGTGACCTTCAACGGCGTCTCCACGACCGCGGGGGGCTCGATCACCGCGACGGATGCGGCGTCGATCGTGATCGCGAACTCGACTTTCCTCGGCACCGCCGGGGTGGCGCGCGCAACGAAGGGCGGTGCGATCAACGCGGTGAGCTCCGGCACGGTGAGCCTGACGGACGTGACCTTCGACCACGTCCAGTCCTCGGTCGACGGTGGAGCGATCTACGCGACGAACGTCGACGTGACCTGCATTCGGTGCACGTTCGACGGCGCTTCCACCAACGGCTCCGGCGCCGCGATCTACAGCACGGGCGCGAATCTGACGGTCGAGCAGAGCCTGTTCTGCAATGGGTCGAGCGGTAGCGGAAATGGTGGCGCGATCTACGGAAGTAGTGACGCCACGATCCGCTCCACCCGGTTCGTCGAGAACTCCGCGGGGAACGGGGCGGCGCTGTACGCGACCGGCGGCACCTGGACCGTCACCAACAACCACTTCCTCGGCAACGTCGGCGGAGCGGCACTGTTCGCCGAGAACACCGGTACCTCGCTCGTAGCCGTGAACAACCTGGTGTACGACAACACCGGGTTCGGCGTCGCCGAAGGCCTCGGCTCCGCCGGGATCACCCTCCGGTACAACTGGTTCGAGGGCAACACCGACGGTCCGACGGACGGGATCAACGTCGACATCACCAACATCAGCGGCCCGGTGAACGCGGACGGCGAGGGGATCGACCTCGTCGACTGGTCGCAGGACGGCGACTGTGGCAACGACCAGCTCC
>JBEBJW010001844.1:0-1041 GCA_040079715.1 Myxococcota bacterium
GCTTCACCCGCCCGGTCACCCGGTCGCGCAGCGTGTCGACCTCGGTGTCCTGGTTCTCGATCTCGGCCTCGGCCTCGGCGTCACGATCGCGGTCCCTTCGCTCCATCGGCGTTGCCTCCGGGTGCCATCGCACCGTGGTTCCATGCAACCGTATGTATGACGACGGTCCGCCAGACGTCAGCCCGCGCCGCGAATCGCGCGAAAAGCGCCCGACTCCACTGAAAATATCGCTTCGAAGCAGGACACGCGTCGAGCCGCACCCACGCGCGCGCCCGTGGGATACGTCGCCGGTCGGAGGACCGATGCCCGAGATCGACGTGGTGCAGCCGCACGCCCTGGGCGTCGACGCGGCGAAGGAGCGGCTCGGCGGGTTTCAGGACCTGCTGTCGAAGTACGGCGTGCGGCTCGAGTGGTCGGGCCCGCAGGCTCGGCTGGCCGGCGTCCCCGGGGTGGGCGGCAAGGTCGAGGTCGCGCCGTCCGAGGTCCGGGTCAACGTGACCGTGTCGAAGATGTTGACCCTGATGGGGCTCGATCCGGTACGGCTGAAGTCGACGATCGCGAAGCGGCTGTCCGAGGCGCTCGGCTGAGCCGGATCGTCCGTCGGCAATGTTTCGGCCCGCCCGGCGTACCCCTCCCGTGGAGGCGGAGATGTCGAGTGCGGACGACCGGAGCGCGGGCACGGCCGCCGGCGCGTTGATGATCGGCTCGGGGGTGTTCACCGTCCTCGCGTCGTTCGGGCTGTTCTTCACGTTCGTATGGGTCTGCGTCGGCGTGTTCTGGCTGATCCCGATGGCGGTCGGCGTGGGCGAGATCGCCGTCGGCGCCGCGATCATGGGCGGGCGACCGAACCATCGGGTCCGCGGGATGTCGGTCGCCGGGCTGTTGTCGGCGCTGCTGTGCGGCAACCTCCTCGGGGTGGGGATGGAGCTCGGCGCCCTGGTGCTGATGGCCCGGGCGAGCGAACCGTCGCTGCTGGAGGGTTGAGGCGGCGGATCGTCGCCGGTCGGGGTACGATCGCGACGGAACCTCACCCGCCCGGGT
>JBEBJW010001845.1:0-1026 GCA_040079715.1 Myxococcota bacterium
GGGGAGGGTCAGCCGGGGCGTGGCCACGGTCCGGTCCTCGACCAGCAGCAGGTCGATGTCGAGCGGGCGATCCCCCCAGTGCCGCGACCGACGCCGCCCCGCCTTCGCCTCGAGCGAGGCGCACCGATCGAGGATCACCTCCGGGTCGAGCCCCGACCGGAACAGCGCCACCCCGTTCAGGAACCAGTTCCGCGCGGCGCCTCCGGCCAGCGGCGGGGTCCGGACCCACCGCGACACCCGCAGGAGCTCGAGCCCCGGCCCCGCGGCGAGCATCCGCACCGCCAGCTCGAGCGCGCGTCGCCGATCGCCGAGGCTGCTGCCGAGCCCGATCGCCACCCTCGGCGTCAGTAGATGCCCGACCCGGTGATCGCGTGGGCGACCTCGTCCTGCGTCGCCTCGAACACCGCGCGCTCGCCGTCGCCGTCCACGTCGCACGCGCCGATCACCTTGAACCCGTTCTTGTCGGCCTGGACCTGGTACGAGCCGATCACCGCGTCGCCGTCCGGGGCCCACGACAGCTTGCGGAACCCCTCGGTCGGGGCCCACGGGACCGGGTTCGGGTCCACCGCGTGGGGCGGCCGCGGCGCCGCGTCCGCGCTGACGTACTCGGTGAACGCGTCGTGGTACTGCAGCTCGGCCTGCCGGATCGCGTTCACGTTGGTCTCGAGCTCCTCGAGCCGGCTCGACTTGCTCGACGACACCACGATCGGGACCACCACCAGGATCGCCACCGCCAGCACGGCGACCCCGATCAGGATCTCGTTGCGACCGATGGTCACGGGAGCTCTCCGCCTGCGATCGACATTCCCCGCACTCCGCCGGGCCGACGTGCGGCCGAGGTCGTCGGTAGCCTATCCGATTTCCCTCCCTGGGGAGGGCTAGGGTGGGGTGAACACAATTCAGCTTCGCCCGACGACGTCTTGGGCGAAGGTGAATTCTGCCGCGCGGTCGATCCGGGCGCCCCGGCTCGCTCCGCTCGCCGTCGGCCTCCGTCCGGGGTCGGTCGCAGGCTCCCTCCGTCCTCGC
>JBEBJW010001846.1:0-1018 GCA_040079715.1 Myxococcota bacterium
CGACACAGATCCGCTCCGCCCGCTCACCCATTCGGTTCACCCTCGTCGGGGTCGTAAGACGTTACGGGCCGTCGATGACTCCGTTCGACGATCGGTTCGTGCGCTCGCTCCCCGCCGACCCGGACCGCGCGCCCTACCCGCGCCAGGTGCACGGGGCGTGCTTCTCCGAGGTGGCGCCCACCCCGGTCGCCGCGCCCACGGTGGTCGCGGTGGCGGACGAGGTGGCGGTCACCCTCGGGTGGGATCCCCGCGAGGAGGGGTTCGCCGAGGTGATGGCCGGGAACCGGCTGCTCCCGGGGATGCGGCCGTACGCCGCGTGCTACGGCGGCCACCAGTTCGGGCACTGGGCCGGGCAGCTCGGCGACGGGCGGGCGATCACCCTCGGCGAGGCGGTCGCCCCGGACGGGCAGCGGTGGGACGTGCAGCTCAAGGGCTCCGGCCGCACGCCGTACTCGCGCGGGGCCGACGGGCGGGCGGTCCTCCGGTCGTCGGTGCGCGAGTTCCTGTGCAGCGAGGCGATGTTCCACCTCGGCGTGCCCACCACCCGCGCCCTCGCGCTGGTCACCACCGGCGAGGGCGTGGTCCGCGACATGTTCTACGACGGGCGCCCCGAGACCGAACCGGGCGCGATCGTGTGCCGGGTGGCGCCATCGTTCGTCCGGTTCGGCAGCTTCGAGATCCACGCCGCCCGCGGCGACCGGGCCACGCTCGAGGCGCTGGCGGCGTTCGTGGTCGAGGCGTGGTGGCCGGAGCTCGGCCCTCCGTCGCCCGCGGTGTACGCCGCGTGGTTCGAGCAGGTCGCGGACCGCACCGCCCGGCTGGTGGTCGATTGGCAGCGGGTCGGGTTCGTCCACGGGGTGATGAACACGGACAACCTGTCGATCCTCGGGTTGACGCTCGACTACGGGCCGTACGGGTGGCTCGAGGGGTTCGATCCGGACTGGACGCCGAACACGACCGACGCCGAGCGCCGGCGGTACCGGTACGGGATGCAGCCGCAGGTCGCCGGGTGGAACCT
>JBEBJW010001847.1:0-1014 GCA_040079715.1 Myxococcota bacterium
GCCGACACGCACTCGAGCCCCTCCATCCCCTCCCCCGTCGACCGGCAGCGTATCGCTCCGACGGGCATCGCGACGTCCGCCGTCGATTCGGGTACGCTCGGGGTGCGGGGAGGTAAGCACGTCGGCGAGCGGGCCCATCCGGCTCGGTCCCCTCGTCCTGACCCGGCCGATCGGCCAGGGCGGGATGGGTACGGTCTGGCACGCCCGTCACCCCGAGGGGGTCGACGTCGCGGTCAAGGTGCTCCGGCCCGAGTTCGCGGCCGAGGCCGAGCTGCTCGAGACGTTCCGTCGGGAGGTCCGCTCGGTCGCGTCGCTCGACCACCCGAACATCGTGCGGGTGTACGACTACGGCGCGGTCCCGGCGTCGGTCGCGGCGGCGTCGGGCGACCAGATCGCCGAGAGCAGCCCGTGGCTGGCGATGGCGTTCGCCGGCGGCGGGACGCTCGGCGAGCGCGGGCCGGTCGGCTCGTGGGACGAGCTGTCGACCATCGTGCGCCAGATCCTCGACGGCCTCGCCCACAGCCACGCCCGCGGCATCGTCCACCGGGACCTCAAGCCGCGCAACGTCCTGCTCCACCTGACCGAGTACGGCGCGCCGCCGCGGATCGCCGTCACCGACTTCGGGATCGCCCACGCGCTGGCCCGCGGCACCGACGAGCACGCGCAGGCCGGCACCCCCGGCTACATGGCGCCCGAGCAGATCCGCGGCGACTGGCGGGATCAGGGCCCGTGGACCGACCTGTACGCGGTCGGGTGCGTGGCGTGGCGGCTGTGCACCGGCCGGGCGGTGTTCGGCGGCGACACGAAGGGCGCGGTGCTCCGGTCGCAGCTGTCCGGCCGCCCGAACCCGCTCGAGGCCGTGTTCCAGATCCCGGCCGACCTCGAGCCGTGGCTCCGACGACTCGTCGCGGCCGATCCGGCCGATCGGTTCCAGACCGCCGCCGACGCCGCCCACGCGTTCGCCGCGCTCGGACGGGCCGAGCGGCGCCGGGATCGGCGCGCCAACCCGTCGAT
>JBEBJW010001848.1:0-1013 GCA_040079715.1 Myxococcota bacterium
CGGGCTGGGGTCCGACGCGGGGGCGAGGTGGGTCCCCTCGGCGATCAGCATCGCGAACAGGTCCGTCGCGCCGACGTCCTGGCCGGCCTGGTGGAGCAGGGTCGTGATCTGGCCGCGGTGGTGGGTCTGGTGGTTGAACAGCTGGGTCACCACCCACCACAGCGGGACCTCGAGGGTCTCTCCACGGCGGACCATCCGCAAGGTCCGTCCGAGGCCATCGGCCGACAACGTCGCGACCCACGCGTCGATCGCCGCGTCGGTCTCGGCCCGCTCGCGCCGGAGCGTCTCGAAGTCGGACGCGAGCTCCTGGTCGAGCGTTCGGATGCCGTCGACGCCGAGGAACCCGGGCTCCGGCGTCCGGCCCGCGAGGCGGCCGAGCCAGATCCGGTCGGCGACCAGCAGGTGATTCAGCACGTTGTGGATCGACCCGAAGAACGCGCCGCGGTCCCGCTTGCGCTCCTCGTCGTCGAGCCGCGCGGCGGCGTCGTACACCTTGTCGTTCATCCAGCGGTTGTACCGGGCGAACGCGCGGCACGCATCGAGGGTCATCCGGCACCGGTATCCCCGCGCTGCGTCGCCGTCCGCAGGTGCGGTCCCGCGGCAGCCGCCGTGCGACGGGACGCCACCCGGCGCTCCGCGTCGCCGGACGACGGGCGGATCCTGAAATTCCACTCGGGCCGGGCCGCGAAGATCCCGGGCCGGGCCGCGAACCTCGACCGATCAGGGGTCGAACCGGAACGACACCGTGGTGGTCGACGGCACCGCCGCGCCGTCCTCGGTCGCCGGGTCCCAGGTCCACCTGCGGACCGCCCGCTCGGCGTACGGCGCGATCGCCTCCGGACAGTCCTCGACCCGCACCGCCCGGGTCCGGCCGCCGGCCGACACGTCGACCGCGAGCCGGCAGGTGGCCTCGGGCAGCGCCATCGACGGAGGCAGCCGCGGCGGGACCCGGCGGGTGGCCCGGACCGCGGTGGCGACGTGCACCCCGGGCGGCAGGGTCGGCGCGCCGGACC
>JBEBJW010001849.1:0-1009 GCA_040079715.1 Myxococcota bacterium
GTCAGCGACGCCGTGTCGGTCGCGGCCGAGCTCGACGCCGAGCACTGGCTCGGGAACGGCGGGCTCGGCGGCGCGAACCCGCTCGAGGGCCTGCTGACGGTCCGCCCGCAGCTCGATCGGCTCGCGGCGACCGTCGGCCTCGGGGCTGGCCTGTCCCGCGGAATCGGCGCGCCGGACTTCCGGGTGATCGCCGGGATCGCGTGGTCGGGCGGATCCACCGCCGACGTGGCGACCGCGCCGGCCGCGACCGCCCCGACCGACGCTGCGCCGGGGTCGACGGGCGCGACGCCGCCGACCGACGCGCTCGGCTCGGCGGTGGTCCGGGTGGTGGATCCCGGCGGGCGGCCGATCGGCACGGCCTCGGTCCGGGTGGTCGGCGCGGTCGGCGATCCGCTGGTGACCGGGCCGGACGGGATCCTCGAGACCCGCCTGCCGCCAGGATCGTACGAGGTCACGATCACCGCCGACGGGTACTCGCCGATCACGCGCACGTTCGCGGTGTCGGCCGCCACCGCCCACGATCTGTCGATCGTCCTGTACCCGTCGAAGGTCCGGATCGATCCGGTGACGAACCAGATCTACCTGGTGGACAAGGTGTTCTTCCAGCTCGGCAAGTCGGAGCTGGTGGTCGGGTCGTTCGCGACCCTCGACGGGCTGGTCGAGGCGTTGCTCGCCCACCCGGAGATCCACCAGCTCCGGATCGAGGGCCACACCGACGCCCGCGGCGACGACGCGGCGAACCTCACGCTGTCCCAGGCCCGGGCGGAGGCCGTCCGGACGTACCTCGTGTCGCAGGGCATCGCGCCGGAGCGGCTCGTGGCCCGGGGGTTCGGCGAGACGCGCCCCCTGCAGCCCGGCGACTCCGAGGAGGTGTGCGCGACGAACCGGCGGGTCGAGTTCCACCTGGTGCCCTGACCCGGCGAGGTGGGCCGCAGACCGTTCGGCCCGACGCGGCTCGGGCGTGACCAGCGCGACCCCCGGCGAGGCTCGCCCGTGATAACCAGTGCGG
>JBEBJW010001850.1:0-1007 GCA_040079715.1 Myxococcota bacterium
AACCAGCTCACCGTCCAGATCGACGCCGCGGAGATGCGGATCGAGCTCGCTGAGCGCGAGCTCGCGAACCATCGGCGGCAGGTCACTTCGGCCAACGAGATCGACCGGATGCTGCGCACCCGGTTCACGAACCAGGAGCTGTACGGCTGGACGGTCGGGCAGCTGACTCAGCTCCACTCCCGCACGTTCCAGCTGGCGCTCGAGGTCGCGCGCAAGGCGGAGGTGTGCTTTCGGCGGGAGCTCGGGGTGATCGCGTCGAGCTACGTCGGCGCGAGCCACTGGAACGCGAGCCGGAAGGGCCTGCTCGCGGGGGACAAGCTGCTCGCCGACCTCGAGCGGATGGAGGTCGCGTTCGTCGAGCAGGACCGGCGCGAGCTCGAGGTGACCAAGGCGGTCTCGCTCCGGCGCCTCGACCCGGAGGCGCTGCTGGAGCTGATGGGAACGGGGTCCTGTGTGTTCGACGTGCCCGAGGTGTTGTTCGACCTCGACTTCCCCGGCCATTACCACCGGCGCCTCAAGGGGGTCACGGTCAGCATCCCGTGCGTCGCGGGGGCCGAGGCCAGCCTCAACGCGACGTTGACGCTCGTGCGATCCCAGGTCCGCGTCGACCCGGCTCCGGCGAGCTACGCCGACGGCGAGGGGATCCCCGAGCGCTGGACCGAGCGGATCGCGCTGAGCGACGCGCGGGACGACAGCGGGATGTTCAACTTCGATCTGCGGGACCCGAAGTACCTGCCGTTCGAGCACCGGGGCGC
Source organism: Myxococcota bacterium (assembly GCA_040079715.1). Classification (GTDB taxonomy): domain Bacteria; phylum Myxococcota_A; class UBA796; order UBA796; genus JACKER01. Next base: position 756 of record JBEBJW010001850.1, read on the forward strand.
AATCGCGCAGTGGAGCCTGTCGCTGGCCGGAGCTGCCCTGTCGCCCGTCCGGCCCCAGTTCGACTGGAACAGCATCGCGGACCTGGTGTTGACGATTCGGTACACCGCCCGGTACGACTCGGGTTTGGTGCCGCTGGCGAGCGCGGTGGTCGAGAGCGGGCTGGAGACGGTCCGAGACGGCACCGCGCCGCTGCAGGTGGGGGTGTCGTTCCGGCGGGACGCGCCGGACGCCTGGAACGCGCTCCTCGACCA
>JBEBJW010001851.1:0-1003 GCA_040079715.1 Myxococcota bacterium
CTGGGTGGGCCGGGCGGACCGGCGGCGGGCGATCCTCCGGCGGGATCGGCTCCGTCGCGCTGAATCGGTCCTCGGGGTCGGTCACCGGGCGACCGCTCCGAGCCCGTTCGGGTTACCGGGGTGCGCACCCCTCACCCCGGGCCCGTCGGCCCGCCCTGGGGCCCGCCGGACCGATGCGCCCGTACCTCGCCGCCTCGCTGTGTGTGTTCCTGTCGTGGTCCACCGGTTGCCGGCAGACGCTGTCGTCGTCCGCCGAGTACCGAAAAGACGCGCCCAAGGTCTGGGAAGAGCTGCTGTCGCAGGTCGTGACCGAGGACGGGCGGGTCGACTACGACACGCTCGAGGCCCAGCGCGGCGCGCTCGACGTGTACGTCGCGTGGCTCGGCTCCGAGCGCTCCTGGCAAGGCCGGCTGACCAAGGACTGGCACGCCCAGTACCTCAACGCGTACAACGCGCTCGTGCTGTTCCAGGTCCTCGAGCGCGGCCGGCCCGACTCGGTCCTCGACGTGCGCGGGGCGATCCCGAAGGGCGGGTTCAAGTTCTTCCACACGACCCAGTTCCCGCTCGGCGACGAGTCGCTGACCCTGTCCGAGATCGAGAACGAGCGGCTCCGGTGGAAGGAGATGGACGAGCGGGATCACGGCGCGATGAACTGCGCCTCGGCGTCGTGTCCGCCGCTCCGGGCCGAGCTGTACCGCACCCCGGCGCTCCAGACCCAGCTCGACGACCAGATGAAGCGGTGGCTGAGCGATCCCCAGCGCGGGGTCCGGATCGAGAACGGCCAGGCGGTGTTCAACCCGATCTTCGACTGGTTCGAGCGTGACTTCTCGTTCTTCACCGCCGGGCAGGACCCGTGCGCGATGGCGGCCGGGTACGTCGATCCGCCCCTGTCGACCGAGCTGCGCGACCTGTCGAACCGCGGTTGCCCGCACACCTACTTCGACTACGACTGGTCGCTGAACGACGCGAGCGCCTCCGGCAGCTGACGCGACGTCTCGCTCAG